>CBDUPS010000011.1:0-10814 GCA_965369155.1 uncultured Spongiibacteraceae bacterium | reverse complement strand
CGGGGTTTTTTTATGGAGAGATTTTAGTGTTTAAGCTCGGTCTTTATGCACTACTATCTGAAAAAATATATAAAGAAATAGGATGCTTGGCTGAAACGCTTGTTGAAAATAATAATAATCATCTTTTATGAGTCTGTTTTATCGATGAAATATTGTTTTTTTTGTGACGTAAGAGGGGATAACGGGTAAACTTAACAAATGGTTATGTAGTTTGAAAAAAAATATTTTTTACTAAAAAAAAGAACATGAAATGGTAGTGGGGCGTTACTGGGACTTGGTTTTATACCGAGCTTTTGCAGAATTAAAAGCAGAGAACGATAGAGCCTACCTTGGGATTTTATGGTGGGTTCTTGAGCCTATTTTGTATATGTCGGTTTTTTATGTTGTCTTTGGCTTAGGCCTAAGGCATGCCAGTGAAGGGTATGTAAGTTTTTTATTATGCGGCTTGTTACCTTGGAAATGGTTAGATAGTACAACTAGAACTTCTTCTGGGATAATAGCGACTTCTGTTGGGTTAATGAATCAGGTTTATCTGCCTAAAATTTTACTGCCAATTATGATCGTATTATCAAACACGATTAAATTTTTGTTGGTGTTAGTGTTGTTTTTGATTTTTCTTACGATAAATGGAAGTGCTTCTTTTGAGACATGGTTTTATCTTCCTGCATTATTTTTAATTCAGCTATGGCTTGTGTTTATTATGTCTGCTTTAGCCGCGGCTGTTGTACCGATCATTCCAGACTTAAAATATTTAATTACTAATGGAATGACTTTATTGTTTTTTATGTCGGGAATATTTTTTGACCCATCGCAGCTTTCCCCTGAGATAGCTTATTGGTTGGGATATAATCCAGTTTTATTGTTATTAGATAACTTTAGAGCCATTTTAATTAGGGGTGAATCACCCGATTGGTTGGCACTAGGTTATTTGGTTTTATGCTTAGCTGCAGCAACGCTTGTAGTTTTTTTGATTTTTAAAAAAATGGATCGTATTTATCCTAGGATTGTTGGGGGATGAGTAATTCACCAGTTATCACCGTGGAGAACGCGGGCGTTTGCTATCGGGCTACATTAAATCTTTTTGGTAGTAATGGCTTTTGGGCATTAAAAGATTTAAATTTTGAACTTTATCAAGGTGAAACGCTGGGAATCATTGGACGAAATGGTTCGGGGAAAAGCACCTTGATGCGTTTATTGGCGGGAATTATTAAACCCGACACTGGTAAGGTGATTAGCCCAGGTATTGATGTGCTCTTATTATCGTTACGAGTGGGGTTTATGCCACAGCTAAGTGGCAGAGAAAATATTATCATGAGCGGTATTCTGCTTGGAATGAGGCGCCGTAGGGTTATAGAGCTGATAGATTCAATTATAGAATACTCAGGTATTACGGATTTTATTGATATGCCAGTTCGAACTTATTCATCTGGTATGAAAGCACGTTTAGGTTTTGCCGTTGCCTGTCACGCTAATCCAGATGTTTTATTAATGGATGAAGTTTTAGGTGTAGGGGATAAAGATTTTAGAGAGAAGTCGCTTGAAACAACAAAGCAAATGATAAACTCAGACTGTTCGGTTGTTATTGTTTCTCATAGTGAAAAAACAATAAAAGAGTATTGTCATAGAGCTATTTGGGTTGAGGATGGCATGATAAAAATGATTGGTGATACAGATGAAGTTCTTGAGGCTTATGATAAATCTAAAAAGCCAATAAATAAAAAGTAGGAAGGAATAATCAATGAGTGATAGTAAAAATTATGGGCAAGATAATACACCTTTTTTTATTTTAGGGTGTGTGCGCTCAGGAACAACCATGTTACGAGACCTTTTGCGTAAGCATCCCCGGTTAGAGTGTCCAGAGGAAACTCATTTTTTTCGTTGGGCAGAGCCATTTGGCTCGCCAACCTTTATTAATAAATACCGGAGTAAGTTGCTGCGTAAGCATAGAGAACTTGATGGCGTTAATGAGTTTGATTTTTTTGCAACATTAAAGTTTGCTTTATCACGAAAAAATTTATCTGATATTTATGGCAATTTATATTTAGAGCAAAAAGGCTGTATAGATGGCCGTTGGTTTGATAAAACACCACAAAACGTTTACGGAGCATTGTTATTGACGGCATCTTACCCAGATGCAAAGTTTATACATATTTATCGTAATCCACTTAATGTGGTGGCAAGTTTGATGGAAGGGAAGGTTATGCCAAAGCATGGTCTTGCCGGAGCGGTAAGTTATTGGAATGAAAGCATGATGATTTTGCAGGAGTTTAAAAAGCTTTATCCTGAAAAGTTGTTAGAAATTAAATACGAAGACCTTACCTCTGATCCGATGCCACATCTTTCTGGAATGCTAGAGTTTTTATCTGAAGATGCCTCTTTGTTAGAAGATCTAAGTCATGTAACACACCCAGAAAAAAATAAGTATAAAAAGAAGCTTTCTGCTGAGCAGATTGAGGTGATTGTTGAGTTAACAGAGCCATGGTTTTCTCAATATGGATATAGTGTTTAATGGATGAAAAAGTATGAATGATTTTGTACCACATGTTGTTTTTGTTATTGGTGTTCACCGTAGTGGTACATCAGCAGTAACCCGTGCTATTAATTTATTAGGTGCGGATCTTGGGGGTAAGTTACTTGAAGCCCAGCAAGGTGTTAACGATTTAGGCTTTTGGGAGTCGCAGGAGGTTGTTGACCTTAACGAAGAAATCTTATCGTCATTAGGTGGAAGTTGGTATGACTTTAGATTAATAGACGAAGGTGTTTTTCAGAAAAAATACATGCAAGTCTATGTGAAAAAAGCTAAAGAAATATTAGAGAAAAACTTTTCTGGTAAGAAAGTTTGTGTAATAAAAGATCCTAGATTTTGCCGTCTATACCCTTTATGGAAGCAAGCTGTTGATGAGCTTAATTGGAGACGTTCGGTTGTTCTTGTTACACGAAACCCTTTAGAGGTCGTAGAGTCACTTTCAAAAAGAGACGGGTTTTCTAAAGGCGTTTCTGCTCTATTATGGACGACCTATACTTTTAGTATGTTAATGCTCACCTCAGGGGAGCAACGGCTATCGCTAGATTATGACTTTTTTATGAATCGCCCCCATGAAGCATTAAAACGATTAAAAGCCTATGTGCCTGAGTTTCAAGAACCAGATAAAGCTATCAATATAGTCAAAGAAGAGATTCAATCGGGCTTTCGGCATTATAACTACCCATTAAACCAAGATGATATTAATGAAGTGTTTGGTGTAATGTGGGAGTTACATGAGCTGGCCTGCGAGACTGCTACAGAAGAATTACCTGAAGGCTTTATGCATTTATTTAATTCATATACAGAGTATTTGCAGCGAACTCCCGCATTAAATGACGATTTATATGACACCATTGATCTTTTAGTAAAATGCCAACAAAAAACAATGGCTATTGGCCAAGAGCATAGTCATGCGCAATCAGTGGTCAATCAACGTGATGAGCAATTGGTTAATCATCAGCAACGTATAGATTCACTACAAAAAGAGATAGAAAAACAGAAAGTCTATATTAATGAGCAAGCTAAAAAGCTAACGTTAATTAGAGAGAAGTTTTTAACGGATCAAAATGATTTAAAAAAAGAAGGTGTTGAAAGTGCCTCTATGGGGAATGAGTTGCTTTCCGAAGCTCAACGGCAAATAGCCATGTTGGAGGGAGAGTTACAGAGTAAAAAAGATCGTGTAGAAGAATCGAATAAACGCTTAAATAGTTTAGAGTCTAAGTTTAATAGTGTATTCCAAGAAAATAGTGAGTTAAAAATAGAAAAGATAGAGTTAGATAAGAAACTTAGCGAAAGTAAAGAAGAAAACAATTTGTTACATTTGGATAACAAAGAGCTAAAAGTATTAGTTCGTAGTAATAAAGAAAAGCAATACTTACTTGAGGAGCAAGTGAGACAAACACTTATTTCGTTTAACGAAGCTAAGCAAAATGGTTTATTAAAAGATACATTATTAGAGCAAAAAAACAAAGAATTAGATGATAAAGAAAGCGTGATAAAAGAGCAGGCAGCACAACAGCAACTACTAAAAGATGAGTTTAATCTATTGGCAGATGATTTAGCAGAACAGCAACGGAAGAATAAAATATTAGAGGATACGCTTGATGATAAAAACCAAAGCTTATCTCAGTTAAAGCAACGTTTTAAAGAGCGCGAAGAAGAAATGGATTTATTGAAGAAAAAACATCAAGCACTACAAGAGAAGCTTTTGGTAAAGCTTTTGTATACTAAGTCGTAGGGTAATTAAATGAAAAGAAAAGTAGATATCATTATACCCGTGTATAACGGATTTGATGAAACAGTATGTTGTATAGAAAGTGTTTTTAAAACGTTACCCTTATTGAAAACTGAATATGAAGTTATCATCATTAATGATGGCTCACCAAATGCTGAGTTATCACAATGGCTTGAAGAACAGTCAAAATTAAAGCCATTTACATTGCTAATTAATGAAAAGAATTTAGGCTTTGTCGCAACCGTTAATAAAGGTATGTCTTATAATAAAGATTCCGATATCGTACTACTTAATAGTGATACAGAAGTTGCTAATAACTGGTTAGATCGAATGGTAAAGGGAGCTTACTTATCTAATGAGATTGCTACATTAACCCCCTTTAGTAACAATGCTGAAATTTGTAGTTTTCCGCGTTTTTGTCGAGCAAATGAACTTCCCTCAGGTATGACAGTAGAAGAGTTAGATGCTGTTTTTAGAGACGTTGTGCCGCAGGAAAATGTTGAAGTACCAACGGGTGTTGGTTTCTGCATGTATATAAAACGTAGTGCTTTAAAAAAGGTGGGATTATTTGATGTAGAAGAGTTTGGTCGTGGTTACGGCGAAGAAAATGATTTTTGTATGCGGGCTAGCCGTAAAGGTATGACAAATGTACTTTGTCTCAATACGTTCGTTTATCACTCCGGTGGTGTTTCCTTTGGAAAAGAGAAAGCTGAGCGTGTGCAAAATGCAATGCAAACATTAGATAGGTTGTACCCTGAATATCACGAAAAAATACATGAGCATATAAAAGAAGACCCAGCCCGTGAATGGCGGATGCGGGTAGACTTAGAAATTCTAAAAAAGAAAATAAAAAATAAACCAGGGATTTTGGCAATTACACATAACCTTGGGGGCGGAACAGAAAAACATATACAAGAGTTAGCAGATCATGTTCGTAATCAGGCTCATGTGTTTGTGCTTAGAGCAGAGGAAGATAACAAGGTCTCCTTTTCTCTTGAAGCTGGCGACAATGCACCTAATTTTTTATTTAAGCTACCAATGGATTATGACCGCTTAAAAGAATTATGTTTATCTTTTAATATATCAAGAATTCATTGCCATCATATTATGCGAGTAGATCCTATCGTATGGGCATTGTTAAATGATTTAAATGTGAAGCTTGATGTTACGTTGCACGATTATTATTTTATTAATGCTAACCCAACGATTACTGACCCAGATGGAGAGTTTTGTGAAGAGCCTTTTGCTCGAGATGAACGTTGTGGATTGCGCTATGAAATTCCAGGACACGCACCAGCAAGTTTCTGGCGGCATAATCAGCATGCATTTTTAAAGCGGGCAGATCGTATTTTCTCACCAAGCCAGTGGACCGCTGATTTTTATAATGCGTACTTTCCTGATGTGACTATTACCGTGGCAAATCATCCTGACTGGGAGCAAGATCAACCTTACCCAGCAGTTATTGTAAAACCATTAAAAGCATCTGAAAAATTACGTATTGCTGTGTTAGGTGCCGTAAGTAAAGAGAAAGGTGCTGATATTCTAGATGCTTGTTCTCGTTTATCACATCGTAACCCCAAGATCGAATTTCACTTGATCGGTTATGCATACCGTCCCTTAGATCCAGCATTGCACATGACAGGTCCTTATCAAGATGGTGAGCTGTCGACACTAATTGATGAGATAGATCCGCATCTTATTTGGTTTCCTTGTCGTTGGCCTGAGACGTACAGCTATACGTTGAGCACTTCCATTGCTATGGGCTTGCCTATTATTGGGCCGGATATAGGTTCTTTTCCCGAACGGCTTAAAGGTCGACCTTTTTCTTTGGTTGAGCGATGGAGTACAACTCCTGAGAAATGGATGGACTTGTTTGAAAAGGTTAGAAAAGAGTGGTTTTTAACGATAGGTGATGACGATGCTGCTGTGAAGCACCCGTGGAGACCGCATGCTCCTTCGGCATTTCGCTATAAATTTGACTACACCCGTGGAGAAAAGCGCGATCACGGAATGAATAAAATTGATAATTTATTTATTGCTAGGTATATGCCTAAGGGGGTGGCAGAGTACCTTGAGGATGGCAATATACCCTTAACAACAAAAGAAAAGCTGTTGGTTTTATTGTTACAAATACGCTCTAATCCTTTAATGTATAAAATTATTCGTATGCTGCCATTCCAGTTTTTACAGAATGTAAAAAGAAAGTTGTCCTCTCGCCCAGTGCATGAAGTGATTAATCAGCATAACCAGCAGGGTGGCGGTAGAATGAGTATTGTCCGACTTCTGAGTAATGACTAACTTTATTTTTGTCTCTACTTTAGTTAGAGCATAACGTCTCTGACATTTCTTTAATGCTCATAGACCCTGGGCTTACAGGGTCTAAAGGCAATGCTTGATTGTATATGATAGGCTGGCCTAGTGAGCCTAATAAAAAGGCAGAGCTTTCTTTATTCATACCAATATATGTTGGCTGACTTATATCTAAATACTCTTTGGGCATTGAAGGTATTTTTATCTCACTTTGCATATCGGCTCCGTAATAAAGCCGAACCCAAGTAAACTCTGTGTCGGGGCGTAAATCACTATAATTGTATAGAGCTGTGATGATGATTGGTGTGCAACGTTGTTGTGGTAATGGAGGGCCTAGTAATTGTTGTTTATCAATTAAGTTTACAGTGATTGTTTGATCTTCATTTTGTGTTATTCCCCAAATATCAGGCTGCTGAACAATGGATTGTTGTATAGATTTAGGTTGAATGTTTTTAATGGCAATACCGAAAGTAAAGCCCTTAAAGCCTGGAAAACGCTGAAAGCTATCTCCGGTTAAAGTCGCCTCTCCATTAGAGCCTTCGGGCTTATAGAGAAATGTTGGTGTATGTACATCACGGTGCCAAGATAAATAGGCTTGGTACAATTCTTCATCGATACCTTTTTGCTGGTGTATTTCGCCTGCTTGATAGCGCAATATTTTTTTGTCGTTAATTAGGCGTTTTGAATGGTCTTTGGATAATACAGAAAAGTTATTAAAGACTAACCATTGTTGCTCCCAAAAGTTAAGACGTGGAACATCTACGTTATTTTTTATAGCATCTACGAGATTGATGCCATCACTTGTTGGCGCGGTAACATCTAATAATCCAAGCAACGTCGGCATAACATCCCAAGAGGTTATAGGGTAGGAATAGGTGGCTTTAGGTAGCTGTTTAGATGGATCAATAATAAAAAAGGGAACTCGAACACCACCTTCTTCATACTCCGCTTTTTTTCCTTTCCAAGGATAATTGTTATCTCTGTTTTTATTCGTACCACCGTTATCACTCATAAAAACAATTAATGTGTTATTAAGCTGATTGGTTTCTTTCAGGCTATTAATTACCTGTTGAATTTGTTGATCTAGTGTATGCATCACATATAAATAAGCTTCTTCCTTGCCGAGAATACTTTTATCTTTGGGTTGCGTTGGTGTATGAGGGGCAAAAAACCATAAATTAAGAAACCAAGGCTTATCGCTATTTTGTAGATCCTGTATTTTTTTTACACTTGCTTCGGTGAGGATGTCATCTAAATAGCCTTGGTACTGTGTGGGAGGGATGTTTGACCCTTCTAGGTAAGGATTCCAGTGTGTAGGAAGGTGAGGTGCTTTATTTGAACCTTCTTTGAGAAAAAACTGGCTTAAAAAACCAAACCATTCATCAAAGCCCTGTTGGTCAGGCCGAGCCATAGGGTGGGTGCCAATATGCCATTTACCAATATGATGGGTACTATAACCGGCATTTTTTAATGCTTCTGCCAAGGTGATATATTCAGGAGAAATGCCGCTACCCACTGGATTAAAGCCCAAGCGCGCTGGGTATAGGCCAGTCATCAATGCCGCACGGGTTGGAGAACAGGTGCTATCTGTATAGTAGCGAGAGAACTGAGTTCCCTGGCTTGCTAAGGTTGATAGCGTCGGTGTGTTGCTCACTGATATGTCATTGGTACCCATATCATCAACTAAAATAAAGAGCAGGTTTTTTTTAGGTAAGTTTTTTTCAGATGGGCTACAGGCGCTTATTAATACAACAAATAGCGTTAATAAAATATAAGGAATACTTTTGTTAAGGAAGTTCATAGTGATATTTGGCCAAATCTATTTTCATGAGTTTTGCCAGAGTAGCATTACTTTCAGTAAAGGCCCCTTGAGTATGCTCTGCAACAATTCTTTTAAAAGAGTTTTCTAAGGTGTTTTGTGCAAAATTTGGGACCATAGACTTTTTATGACGTTTTAAACGATTCAGTAAATCTTGGTCACTTTGAGAGATAAGAGCATTGTAATTAAAGGGTGATTTATAAAGAAATCGATTAAGCCAGCGTTGTATTTCAATTTGTAGTAAAGGAATGTTCGTGTTTATTTTTTTAGAGAAATTAAGTGTTGCGATAACTTTTTTCTCTGCCTCGGAGAGGTGGCAAAACTGAGCAACCCGTTCAATAAAGTCTAATGGTTGCTCTAAAAAATATTCGTATGGCAGTGTGAGTACGTTATCTTTACCAAAAAGCTCTTGATAATAAGCCACACGTTTATCAAAGCGTAAAAAATCCAGATTAAATTGAGGAGCAAGACTAGTATGAGTAGGATTTAACAATTGTTTAATAGAGTAAGGAGAGCCCCAGAGTACTTGCGTTTTATAAAGAGAGCGAATTAAACTTCGTTGTTCTCGTGTAAAAAAAAGTATTTTTGCTTCTGGAAAAGCCTCTTTAATACGATCAATGTTTTGTTTTGCATTAAAGCCGCCGCAATATAAATTACCTGATAGGTTTTCTGCTGAAATCACATGAACTTTTTTTCCTTCAGGATCATCTTTATCTAGTTTTTCTTGAATAAAACGATAGCAATCATTAGCTGAAAAATGAAATGGGCTAGGGTCAATGAGGGCTATCTGTACTGTAAATGAATTCATTACGGGTAAAAAGCCACATTTTTTTAGAAATAGTTGGCGTTGTAACCACGTTGAAAGGGCTTTGGGAAAGCCTACATGAATAATGAGCTGTCGTTGACCTAGAGTATCTGGGTAATGTGTAATGGGCGATGAACTCATGTACTAGCTCTTTTGATTAACATTGTCGTCATTATAGCAATGAATGTTTTATGATTAACATGGATCAAACAAAATAACAGTAAAATGAGGTAGAGTAAAAATTACTTACCATTGTGAAATAGGAAAAGAGAAAAAGTATGGAAAAGTTGAATAAATACAACGGTTTTTTCTTTAATTATGCCGAACTGTACAAAATGGCAGATGAAAAAAGAGAAACGTATAAACAAGGCTCACCATTTCCTCATATTGTGTTAGATGATTTTATTTCTCGTGCGCTAACCAAAGCAGTGTTAGAGAATTTCCCTAAAGCGGATCAATCTTTAAGCCAAAGAGATAATTCTGTTTATATTAAAGGTAAACCTATTCAGCATAATAAAGTGGGTATTAGGGATGAAACGCTGTACTCAGAAACATTAAGGCATCTTTTTTGGGAGTTAAATTCTTTACGTTTTATTCAGTTTTTGGAGAAGCTAACGGGTATTAATGCGTTATTACCAGATCCTACTTATCGTGGTGGTGGTATTCACCAAACCAAGCCTGGGGGTATGCTACAAATTCATGCAGACTTTAATAAGCACCCGGTGTTTGGATTAGACAGACGTATTAATTTTTTGCTTTATTTAAATGAAGATTGGCAGCCTAATTGGGGGGGGGACTTAGAGCTTTGGTCAAAGGATTTGACCACCTGTGAAAAGGTTATTTCGCCGATTGCTGGACGCTGTGTGATTTTTAATACCACCAGTGATTCTTGGCATGGCCATCCAGAGCCTATAGCTTGCCCTGAGGGTAATGCGCGTAAATCGCTAGCATTGTATTACTATACTAATGGGCGTCCAGCACATGAAGAGCGAGAGGCGCATAAGGTGCTATGGCAGTTTCCTGATAGAGACAGTTAAGACTCATCGTAGGAGTTAGACTCATCTGGCCATAGGGGCTGTTGATGTTTAATTCGCCGTTTTGCTCTTATTTGCGCCGTTTTAGATGAATAATAAATAAAGCGTAGGCTATGGCTGGTGGCTGAGCCTAGCATGGTTGGTCGTTTGCGCCATGAATGGAAATTATCTTGCCAGAATGAGTGTAGCTGTCTGTTGTGAGACTTTAATATTTCATCACGGCCATCTACTTCAGAGGTCGTGATGCCCCCGTGAAACTGGTGAAATGATCCTTCTCCTGGGGTAACAAACAGTGGGAAATCTTGCGCGGTTATTCCAAGGCTGCGATACATATGCAAATTTAATGAGCCACCACCGGGTAGGTTAAATCGCTCATCAGCACCACCTATGCTTTTAAAATTATTAGCAGATGAGAACAAGCAGTTACATTCCATAAATGGATGAAATGCACCTTTAGGGTTGGCACCACTTAGGTTACTCACGTCAAAAAGTCGATAGCCATTTTCTTTCCAGCGGGTTGCCGCTAGCATGGCTTGTTCTTTTTCTACCGTATAATTGTTACTGATATGATGCTGTTGTTCGTGAGG
>CBDUPS010000010.1:0-10928 GCA_965369155.1 uncultured Spongiibacteraceae bacterium | reverse complement strand
GGTAGTCGGTACCCCACATTAAATTATTAATGCCGATATCGTAACGGGCATCAACACTTTGTTTATCCATTAAAGCCGAGGCACCAACCCGGCAATTACGACGAAAATAGTCACTGGGGTTCATGGTTAAATGGGTACGAAAATCCCCTAACTTACCCGAGGTATGTTTAACCGAGGCCCGAATATCCATCATCTCGATCATGCCCGGAATCCAAAACTCACCCACTTCCGTCATGCAGAATTTTAATTTAGGGAAAAACTCAAACACGCCACCCATAATCATCGTCCAACAAGAGCGTGCCGCCCACCAATGAAACTCCATTAAGTACACACCAACTGCTCCGGGGAGTGTCATATCTTTTTCGTCCGAAGGCCCCGAATGGGTATGCACCACCATGCCAAGCTCTTGGCAAATTTCCCATACGGGGTAATAAACTGGTGAGTTATAAGCGGCGTACTCCCCCCAAACCGAAGGAATTAAAATACCTTTTAGGCCATTAGCATGAGCCCATTTAATTTCTTCTACCGCTTTGGGGATGTCATAGCACATTGGCACAATCGCCAAACCAATACGCCTTTCGGGAGACTCACTGACAAACTCAGCAATCCAACGGTTATGGGCAATCGCCCCCACCCACTGTAAATCAGGATCAAGACCCCATGTTTTTAAACCCAAGCCGGCACCAAAGGGTGGCGTATTCATTTCGGTAATGCCGTCGGGGAATAGCACCTCTGCCACAACGCCATCGGCATCAATCACACTATTACGAACCTCTGAGCTCCATGCCCCTTTTAATTGCTCTTCAATACCTTGGCGCCATTTATCATTAAACTCATCAATCAAAAAGGCTTTCTCTGCCTGTCGGGTTAACTTTATTTGCTCAGCAAGTTGCCGGTCAAAATCATCGTGATATTGCTTAGGCACATAGTTTTTATACTGCTCGGGGGGAAGCCCTGCATGGCCATCGGTGGACACCAAAAGAAAACGCTCTGACATCACTGCACTCCTTGTTTTTATTATTTGCAGTGTTAAATAATTTACACTGATGTTATTACCATAATACAAACCCCACACTCTCACCACATTAAAGGCTCTATCTAAAAATAATGTAAGAATTGGATAATTAAAAATAGCAGCTGTAGAAAGTAGCGAGCCAATCAGCAACAATGAGTTTTATTTAACTAATTAGTGGAGACACCATGAAACTTGCCATTATTACAGGGGCCAGTTCTGGCATTGGTTTAGCCACTGCCAAGCAGTTTAGCCAGCAAGGCTTTACTGTGATTAATATCGCCAGACGCAGGGCAAGCCACCCCGATATTATTGATATACCTTGTGACTTGAGTAACTCCAACGCCTTAGTCAGCCTTGCCCAACAAGTAACACCCTATTTGAAGGATGTGAGTGAGGTTGCTGTGGTGCATAATGCCAGCCAGATTGTGCAAGATAGCGCCGATAATTGTGATGCGGCGATATTAGAGCGTTTGTTTTTTCTTAATAATGTTGCCCCTACGATGATGAATCAGTGGTTGATTCCATTGCTACCGGCAAGCTCTAGCTTAATTTATATTGGTTCTACCCTATCTGAAAAAGGCGTACCGCAAACCTACAGCTATGTCACAGCCAAACACGCCACCCTTGGTATGATGCGCGCCACCTGCCAAGATTTATCCGGCAAAGGCATTCACACCGCTTGTATCTGCCCAGGATTTACCGACACCGAAATGGTACGCGAACACTTTGCCGGTAACGAAGCCCTGCTAAATGAGTTAGGCTCTAACAACGGCTTTAAGCGCATGGTGCGCCCCGATGAAATTGCCAAACTGATTGTTTGGGCCCATGAGAACCCAGTGATTAACGGTGCCGTTCTGCATGCCAATTTAGGCCAAAACGAATCGTAAAGGAGATAATCATGCAAAATTTTACCTTCCATAACCCCACTAAAATTCACTTTGGTGAGGGTAAAATAGCCGCCATTGCCGAAGAAATTCCAACCAATGCCCGAATACTACTGACCTACGGTGGTGGCTCAATAAAACACAACGGTGTGTATCAACAAGTAATGGAAGCCCTAGCACAACACAGCGTTATTGAGTTTGCAGGGATTGAACCAAACCCTAAGTACGATAATTTAATGCAGGCTGTGGCGCTGGCTAAAAAAGAAAATGTTGATTATGTATTAGCGGTGGGCGGCGGCTCTATTGTTGATGCCAGTAAATTTATAGTGGCAGCAGCTTGTTATACAGGGGACGACCCTTGGGATATTTTGCAGCGTAAAACCCCTGTCGAAAAAGCCCTACCGTTAGGTTGTGTGCTTACGCTGCCTGCAACAGGCTCCGAAAGTAACGCAGGGGCTGTTGTTACCCGGGATGATAATAAACTTACCTTTAGCTCACCGTTGGTGCGCCCACTGTTTGCGGTGCTCGACCCTGCCACGACACTCTCGTTATCTGATCGGCAAATTAGCAACGGTGTTGTTGATGCTTTTGTACACACTATGGAGCAATACTTAACTTACCCGGTTAACGGTAAGGTACAAGATCGATTTGCAGAAGGGTTGTTACAAACCCTAATAGAAGAAGGCCCTTATATTCTGCAAGACAAAACCAATATGGATCATCGCTCTAATGTAATGTGGGCGGCAACACTGGCATTAAATGGGTTAATTGGTGCAGGCGTGCCCCAAGATTGGAGCACCCACATGATTGCCCACGAATTAACCGGTTTATATGGTATTGATCATGCTCGTACCCTATCGATTATTCTGCCGGCTAATTTAGCGGTGCGACAAGAGCCTAAAAAGCAAAAGCTTTTACAGTATGCCGAGCGCGTTTGGCATATTAGTGAAGGCTCTGATGAGCAAAAAATACAAATGGCAATTGCTAAGACTCGGGGCTTCTTTAAAAAGCTAGGCATGCCGGTGTGCTTTGCTGATGCTGATCTTGATAGCAGCCATATTCCGCAAATTTTACAAAAACTTGAGGCACATGGTATGACCGCTTTAGGGGAAAGGCGCGAAGTCACCTTAGAGATAAGTCAGCAGATATTAGAGAAAGCCTGTAGCTAAACCTAATGTCAAAAAATCACCACGTACGGTTTTGATAATCCTCAGCGGTTATCTTGCCGTCTTTGTTTACATCGCCGTGAGTGCCATCTTGTGATTTTAGGTGCGTTATCTCGTGCGAAGCTGCGCCAATTTTTTCCATCACTTTTATCTGATAAGCAATCGCTTGGCGCTCTGCCTCAAAGCCCGCCCATTTATCATAAGCCGGATGTCCACCGGAGACTGGTTTGTGTTTTTGGTATAAATACGAATGGTAAGCATCATGGGCAATACTCCCCGCACACCATGTCACCGAATAAAACGCGGTCACATCACTCATATCAAACTGTGGTGGTGACAGCCAAGCCCGCATGCCGCTACGGCTGTTTTGCTTAATAATGCCAATATACTGAGTGATAAAATCATAATCATTTGGCGCTTTGCTTTTTAATACATCTAAACATTGCTGCACTTGTTTTTGATAGCCCCTATTACCCTGTACCGTTAATGCATTAACCGAAGTGCCTAGCATTATAAAAAACATAAACAAGGCTGCTTTTACCGCAGTCATCGTATGAGTTTTTTATAGTAAGAGGCAAAAGTAAGCATACGCTAAACCTTTTTAACAAACTCCGACTTTAACTTCATCGCGCCTATACCATCAATCTTACAATCAATGTCGTGATCACCACCCACAAGGCGAATATTTTTTACTTTGGTTCCCACTTTAACCACCAATGAGGAACCCTTTACTTTTAAATCTTTAATCACTGTCACCGTATCGCCATCTGCCAGAGCATTACCGTTAGCATCGGTAATAACATCTTCGTTGCTCTCCACTGCGGCTTCATTAATACCCCATTCAAAACCACACTCAGGGCACACGTACAAGGCTCTATCTTCATAAACAAAAGTAGATTGGCATTCTTTACAGGGAGGTAAACTCATCTTTATTCCTTTGACTATTTTCTTATAAACTCAAGGCTTACAAATCTGCCTTATAACTAAAACAAATCGTTATTATAGCCGATTATATCGCTAATTTGCTGACTTTTACTTTTTATCGGCATAAAAAAAGCCCAGTCGCGTTATACGACTGGGCTTTTACACGCTTATTGTAGCTTAATCTTACACAGCTACAACTTTATTGGCGCATGGACCTTTCTGACCTTGACCAACTTCAAACTCAACAGCTTGTCCGTCATTTAATGTTGCGAATCCACCACCACTTTGAATTTCAGAATGATGGACAAAAAGATCTTTGCTTCCATCTTCAGGGGTAATAAAACCAAAACCTTTGTCAGCGTTAAACCACTTAACTGTACCTTTACTCATTTTTTTTACTCATATTATTGGTGAACTAAAAGTTTGTTTTATCGTTGAATTCACCCATTCAACGATAAATTAATATGCTCATAAAAGCACATCATAAAATCCGTTAGGAATTCTGGTTGGTTGACTATTTAGCTGTTCTTCCTAGCCCATTAATAACAAGCTAGATTTTCATAGGAAAGAGGCAATATCTTCAGAAGATCTTAGGATAGTGAGAGTATAATTCATAATCTCACCGCCATGGTACTACGTAACGAGATGCTTTACGAACTTTTATCTCAAGATAAACAATAAAATCCTTATTAGCCCATGTAAAAGCCTGATGTTTGCCACCGCCACTACCAAACATAACAGCATAAGGATTTGTTTTATTGGTGCTTTATACCTTAAAAACTAGCAATCCAAAAAGCGATCAAGGCGCCGCTGTAGAGAATCATTCTGCTTGCGTAACTGCTCCACCTCATCAAGTAACTCAATCGCCAAAGCAATTCCTGCCCAATCGACATTAAGATCATAATGCAGACGTACTGCTTTTTTAGTTACTGTAAGCATCAAAGGGCTAAACAGCCAATCATTCGGCGAGCAGCCAATCGGCTCAATAATCCCCTGCTCAACAATCTCAATAACGGTGTCTTTTTCTACACCACTTTTTAAGCAGATTTCGGTAATACTTAAGTAAGTTGTTTCTATATTGCTCATTAGGTATCACTCCATTGTGCCCGGGGATCAAAGGAGGCCAGCTCATCTAATCGACTCCAGTGTTCATTCATAGCCGCACTATTGGAAGGTGGCATCACCACCTTTAATACCGCATAAAGATCGCCCTGTGCTTGCTTGCTTGGTAAGCCCCTAGCTTTTACTCGTAAGCGCTGCCCACTTTGGCTATTGGCCGGAATGGTTAATTGAATTTTACCGGTCAATGTAGGCAACGTTACCTTAGCCCCTAAAGCCGCCTCCCAAGGGGCAATCGGTAGTGTAATAATTAAGTTGCTTCCCTCAACATCAAATAATGGGTGTGGCACAAAACGAATTCGTATATATAAATCGCCATTCGCACCTTTGCCAATACCAATTCCGCCCTGCTCTTTTAAACGTATACGCTCACCATCAGTAACCCCTGATGGTATTTTTATTTTAAGGGTTTTGTTTACCTCGCTTACACGACCTTCGTTATCATAGTGCGGCAGGCTATAAGAAATTTCTTTGGGCTGATCCGATAAAATATCTTCAAGAAATATCGGTAACTCAGTTTCGATATCCTGTCCACGCTGGCTAAAATGCTGTTGCCGAGAAAAGCCACCCGACTGAGATGCTCCTGCATCACCAAAAATAGAAGAGAAAAAATCTGAAAAATCCCCTTCGTATTGTTCTTGCCCTTGACCTCTTGCTGAGCTGGATGACTGACGATTAGAGGATTGACGAAACGTTTGCTGTTGCTTGGCCTGCCGCCGTATTTGATCATACTCAGCTCGTTTGGCGGTATCTTTTAAAACCTCATAGGCTTCAGTCACTTCTTTAAACTGAGATTCCGCATCGGGTTGCTTGCTTACATCAGGGTGATATTTTCTTGCTAACTTTCGATAGGCAATTTTAATTGCTTTACTATCAGTATCAGGCTCAACACCTAAAATTTTATAATAATCCTTAAACTCCATAAAACATCCAATATCACTATTTAGTTACATGAATAGAACACACTATTTTTATTACAATTCTTGAATAAGACTAGCACAAAACACAGTATTAAATAGCACTATACTAGTATAGCTAACCTATTATTATTGCCAACGCTAACAATAACGGTGTTAACAATGCTGCTGCGACATTTGCAGCTAAGTATTGAGGCACGTCACCAATGGTAGAGGTGTATTTTTTTGCCCCCCACAAAGAAAAAAGTGAAAAAGATAAAGGAACAAAAACAATCACACTTAACCGTGGAATAAAATCATTAATAATAAGCGTTACGATTAAGATAAAAACCAATAGTAAAAAACTAAGATAAACCCTATTACTTTTAAGCATACCAAATACTATGGGAAATGTTTTTCGACCAACCGCAGCATCTGCTTTAATGTCGGGATATTGATTTAATAACAGTAAATTATTAATTAAAAAAAACGGCACCAATGATACCAGCCACGGTAATAAAGCATGCTCACCCGTTAGCATAATGTGCGTACCAACCACCATTAAAATACCAAAACCTAAACCCGGTGCAATTAAACATAACAAGGGAGAGCGATTAAGCCACTGGGTATAGGTTACTATTAATAGTATTCCTAACAGACCAATGGGTAAGATTTTTACCCCATGCTTTGCAGCAAGATAAAAACCAATGGCTATGGTCGCCATTAATGACAACCCACCTAAAAATAACACCGTTTTTGCTAACTTAGGATTATCAGGTAGTGCGCCACTACCTCCACTAAAGGCGGTTTTTTTAGTTTTAAAATCAAGTCCACTTTTAAAATCATAATATTCATTTAGCATGTTAACGCTAATATGCGCTAAAACGGCACCTAGCAAAATAACAAAAAAAACGAACATATTAACTTGGGGGGTTGTGGCAAGAGCCGTACTGAAACCTAATAAAACACAAATAGGAGACAGCGCCAAAAAAGAAGGTCTAATTGTTTTTATTACACCATGTAACGACATACGTCTAACTCAATTTATTATTACTTAACCGCTTGCTATACCTTCTTTACAAAAAATATTGTTTAACGAGGCGTTAAAAGCCCATAATTTTTAAAGCAAGATAAGGGGCTACAAAAAAGACGAGTGTTACTATTTTATAATTACTAAGAAAGACAAAGTATTGACTACTTAGCTGGTCCTCATCGAGTGAAAATATTTTTTTATGAATAGCGGTAATCGTTTTTTTAAAAAGAGTCACTACTATCGTAGCAAGAAGTAGATACCCTATATTAATGAGTGATGCCCAACCTAAAAGCTCGGTTAATTCGGTAATAGTCATTATCACGCTCCTTTATTAAAGGCATTATTTTTATGCCGTGAGTTTTAACTTAACACACTAACAGCATTAACCTAGAAAAAATAATTAACTGTTAGCTTAGTTTCACCGGTGATACAAAACCTGGTGGCTTTATAGCCAACACCGAACATTGTAATTGCTCAAAAATCGCCTCTGCGGTGTTACCTATAATTAAACCAGACACACCGGCACGTGCCACGGTACCCATTACCACTAAATCTGTTGAAAGTTTTTTTGCCAGCTGGGGTATCGCTGTGGCGGCAACACCTTTTTGCAAATGAAACTCAGGAGCAAGATATTCACTTGTATCTTTACCAAATTGTTGCATAAATTTTTGTTGGGTTTTCTCATAGGCTTTTTCATGATTAACCCGCACACCGTCAACATAACTACTACTGGCTTGTTGAGGATTCTCCGACCACGTTCGCAACATAGTTTCAGCGGGAGCGTCCCAAATATGTGCCACATGCAACTCTGCAAAATTAGCTAAGGCTAAGGAACCAGCCAACCCCAGTATGTGCTCATTTAAACCTTGCTCTGCGTTATCAGGTGCATAAGGGTCTAAATCAATAGCCGCTAAAATACGTTCATACTTAGGTTTTTCTTCGGTGCGTAATAACCAAACAGGACAGGGACAATTGCGTAGTAATTGCATATCATCGCTGCCAAACAAACGCTGAATAAAACTGGGGTTTTCTGCCGGCTTAATCAGCAAGTCATGTCCATTGCGTAAAATAGATTTAATCGCCTCAAGAAAAATAGTGCCCACCAATACTTGAAGATTAATACGCGCTTTATTTTTGTATGGTGCAATTAAAGTCTCAAGCCGCTCCCAGGATTTTTCCACCACCGCTGCCTGTAGCTTGCTCGGTGTAGAGCTGCCGTGTAACAAACTAATGCCCGCCGTAATTACTGGTACGACATTAATAATTGTTAGCTCCGCTTGATTGTTTTGAGCTAAAGATACGGCATTCATAATGGCGGTTTCTTCGCTACTATCTCCTGTGGAGATATAAAGAATACTTCTAAATAAACTCATTCTAACCACCCTCTTACTTTAAGGCGCCAACATTGGCAGTAGCGTTGCAATTTTATTTGCTTAGTGTTTACTCACTTCATTATTAAGAATAGGTTGGTAACCCCTGTCTCTTACACCTTGTACTATTTCATCAATTTCATCATTGGCGATATTGAGCATCTGCAATGCTGTGATACCAAGACGTAAACTCGATTCAATTGTTTCAGGGTAAGCATGAACAGCCCCCGCGGCAAGCAGCTGGGCGCTGGCCTCAAGGTCTCTCACTCGCACAATAACCGGTACCTGCGGGCAGGTTCTCTTAATATACGACATTGCAGCTAATGCGGTATCGGCATCATCTACGGCAATAACAAGCAACGCCGCTCTTTCTATATGAATAGCAGATAACAAACCAGGGTTAGCAATATCACCAAACCAAACCGCATGGCCATCTGCTCTGCCCTGAGCCACCCGCTTTAAATCTGTATCAAAAGCCACAAAAGGCACGCCAAAAGAATGCAGCAATACGGCAATAGTGTGGCCCATTCGCCCATAACCGGCAATCACCACTTGTTTATCTGGAGCGTCCTGTAATTCCGCTGTATCTTGCTCTACTTTCTCAGGCTTTCTTACTAAAAATGACGCAATAGCACCATTAAAGTGAATCAATACTGCCCCTATAATCATGGATAACAACACCGAGGTAATAGCAACCTGACCTAGCTGCATATCAATAACATGGGCATCAAGGGCAATAGCCACAAGAGCCAAACCAAACTCCCCACCCACACTTAACAACAAGCCAGCTCGCCACGCGGTGCGTATATCACTTCCCATTCGATGCATCATTAGCGCAACAATCAGCATTTTGCTTACCACAATAAGCAATGCGCCCAATATAACCCAATGCCAAATAAGCGGTATAACCGCAGGGCTAAAGCGCATGCCAATACTAATAAAAAACAGCCCCAACAACACATCTCTAAATGGGCTAATGGTTGACTCAATTTGATGACGGTATTCTGTTTCACCTAACATCATTCCCACAAGAAACCCACCAAATGCCAATGATAGGCCTAAGTTATTGGTCACCCATGCTGATAGTAATGCCACCAAAAGCACTGTTAAGGTAAAGGTCTCTGGTGACTTACGTTTAGATACCACCGCAAATAACGGGCGTAATAACCAGCGACCCACAAAAAACACCAAAGCAAAGGCCAGTATCGCCTTGCCCATCGCTAAACCTAAAGTCCCAGCTAATACACCTGAACTCACCGACAGGCCTAATACCGGAATAATCACTAAAAAAGGTACCGCGGTAACATCCTGAAAAACCGACATCGCTAAACCAAGGCGACCATGCTGAGTATTTTCTTCGCCTTGTTCTGCCAACAAACTGGCAATAATAGTGGTTGATGATTGAGCAAAAACCGCACCAAAAACAAACGCCACCGTAACCGGAAAGCCTGCAAGCCAAATAACGAACCCAACCACTAACGTGGTAAACACCACCTGCCCGGTTCCTAACCCCAAAACCTGACCCCGTAGTGCATTTATTTGTGGCAAAGAAAAGTTAAGACCAATAGTAAATAATAAAAACACCACCCCAAACTCGGCAAGCGTTCCTAACTCTGGAATAGCCACAACTGGAGTTGGCGTATGTGGGCCAAGCATTACCCCCACCAACAAATATCCTAAACTAGTAGGAATATGTAACCGACGGAAAATAACCAACACCGTAATAGCGACACTTAACAAAAGAATAATTTGAGCCAAATACTCCATCATACTTTTTAGCTTCCCCTAATATCTCAAGTGGTGGGTAACAGGTTTAATAGTATGCAGACGTTATACGGCAAGGCCAATTTATTTGCCTCTACCTTTATACTATTGCTGAAATATATTGATGCGTTTAATTCACTGCACCTAGACACGTGTATGCCGAGTGATTAACTGACCATAAGATAGCATAAAGCCAAATATAATAATTCAGTAAACCATCATTGCTTAAGAAAAATACCCGTATTAATAACACTTACAAAATAAGTGCCTTTTCATTATCTTCTTTTAACCAGTTCTGCCACTTTATAGTTAACGTTTTTATTCCACCAGTATAATTTTTATCAACCAAGTAATAAGAAATTGTTCGATCACCCCGCTTAAAATTATGCATTAAACGGCTCAAAAAATTTTGATTAGGCGAACTGGATAGTAAAAAGCTAACAAATTGCCCTGCCTGTGCTTGCAGTGCATTTTTACCGCTGGTTTGGGTATGACGCCATTGGTCACTGGGAAGCTTCAAAAAACTACTCACACTTAATAAATTATTCTCTGCTATGGCTCTTTTAACCTGCATACTATTACTGTCATGCTTAGCAATGTGCAGTGCGCCATCAACTTTAGTGAGCGTTTCCATTTTTTCGGCCAAGCCTTCGTTTAACCAATTAGGTGTATAGGGGGTAATCGTATCAACAATCGCATGGCTAACTTCATGCTTAATGGTTTCAAAAGTGTGCTCCCGCTCCTCTTGTATATACAC
>CBDUPS010000009.1:0-11350 GCA_965369155.1 uncultured Spongiibacteraceae bacterium | reverse complement strand
CAAGGTGGTAATAAGTTAGAAGGCGAGATTCGTATTTCAGGTTCTAAAAACTCGGCATTACCTATATTAGCGGCCTCATTGCTGGTTAATCAGACTGTTATTGTGCGTAATCTACCTCATTTAAACGACATCACCACAATGATTACCCTATTAGGTTGTTTGGGTGTAGATGTGGTTATTGATGAGAAATTGGGTATCGAAATTCATGCTACAGATGACACCGGTTTAACGGCTCCCTATGAGTTAGTAAAAACCATGCGGGCTTCAATACTGGTTTTAGGGCCATTATTAAGCCGCTTTGGTGAGGCTAATGTATCGTTTCCAGGCGGTTGTGCTATTGGTAGCCGCCCAGTGGATTTACACTTAAAAGGCCTTGAGGCGATGGGTGCGATTATTGATGTAGAAGAAGGTTACATCAAGGCCAAGGTTGAGGGTCGTTTAAAAGGGGCGCACATTTTTTTAGATACCCCAACAGTGGGTGGTACTGAAAACCTCATGATGGCGGCAACCTTAGCAGATGGAGTTACTACTTTAGAGAACTCGGCTAAAGAGCCCGAGGTTGTTGATTTAGCTTATTTTTTAATTGCAATGGGCGCAAAAATAGAAGGGGCCGGTACGGACACCATTACAATTACCGGTGTAAAAGAGTTGCACGGATGTGATTACACCATCATGCCTGATCGTATTGAAACGGGTACTTATCTTGTGGCCGCAGCGGCTACTAGAGGTAAGGTGAAACTAAAAGATACCCGAACGGATACCTTAGAAGCCGTGTTGCTAAAGTTAAGAGAAGCCGGGGCTATTATCACCTCTGGTGAAGATTGGGTTGCCTTAGATATGCAAGGCAAGCGTCCTAAAGCTGTTGATATAAAAACCGCACCTTACCCTGCATTTCCCACTGATATGCAGGCACAGTTTTTAGCAATGAATGCAGTGGCCGATGGTACATCAACCGTTATTGAAACCGTCTTTGAGAACCGTTTAGTACAAACCCATGAGATGAAACGTATGGGCGCTGATATTACGATTAAAGGCAATACCGCGTTTGTTGTGGGTATTGAAAAGCTACAAGGCGCTCCTGTTATGGCCAGTGATTTACGGGCATCAGCCAGTTTGGTTATTGCAGGGTTGGTAGCCGAAGGCGAGACAAAAGTTGATCGTATTTATCACATTGACCGTGGTTATGAATGTATTGAAGAAAAGTTACAGTTGTTGGGTGCAAATATTCGTCGTGTCCCCAATTAAGTGAAGGTAAAAAATAGTATGAAAAAAACGCTTACCATTGCTTTAACCAAGGGTCGGATTTTAACTGAAACGCTACCATTGCTGGCAGCCTGTGATATTTTCCCAGAAGAAGATATTGATAAAAGTCGCAAGCTATCGTTTGCGACTAATCATGCCCATATTCAGTTATTAGTGTTGCGTGGCTCTGATGTTTTAACTTATGTACAGCATGGTATTGCCGATTTAGGTGTTGCTGGCAAAGATATGATAATGGAGTTAGGTGATAGTGGTTTGTACGAATTACTTGATTTAAATATAGCCCGCTGCCGTTTAATGACCGCAGGGCCTGTTGATATGGAGCCTGTGAAAGGCCGCATAAAAGTTGCCACCAAGTTTGTACATACCGCGAGACGATTTTTTGCTGAAAAAGGCATGCAGGCTGACGTAATTAAGTTGTATGGTGGAATGGAGCTTGCACCAATTGTGGGATTATCTGACTTAATCGTTGATGTAGTATATACCGGTAATACCCTTAGAGCTAATGGGTTAGAACCCCTAGAGCATATTTCTGATATTAGCTCTCGTTTGGTGGCCAATAAGGCTTCGATGAGAATTCATTATAAAGAAATTCAAATGCTGATTGCTCAAATGACACCGGCGATAAAACGCTAACATAACAAGGCAGCATTTTCGGAAAAAAATATGACGGATAACAAAACAATTGCTTGGCGTAAGCTTAGGGTGAGTGACGACGATTTTTCAGATCAGCTAGATAGTCTACTCAACTGGAATGCCGAGGAAAATGCCACAGTACAGGCAACTGTGGCTGACATTCTGCAGCAGATTAAAACCTTAGGCGACACAGCGCTTATTCAACTGACTAATCGGCTGGATAAAAGGCAAGTTACTCATATTGCTGAGATTGAAATTAGCAAACAACAGCAACAAGAGGCGCTAAAAAATCTGCCGGTCGAAGATCAAGCAGCCTTAAAAGCGGCCAGTTTACGTATTCGCTCATATCATGAAAAACAACAACAAGAATCTTGGAGTTATGCAGAGGCTGATGGCACGCGCTTAGGGCAAATTATACGGCCTATGGATCGTGTGGGTATTTATGTGCCGGGTGGCAAAGCCTCTTACCCGTCTTCGGTATTAATGAATGCCATTCCTGCTAAAGTTGCGGGTGTTAACGAAGTGATCATGGTGGTTCCGGCTCCAGAGGGGGTATTAAACCCTCGGGTTTTAGCTGCCGCTGCTTTAGCCGAGGTAGATCGATTATTTACGGTAGGTGGCGCTCAGGCTATTGCAGCCCTTGCCTTTGGCACACAAACGATACCTAGAGTGGATAAAATTGTTGGCCCTGGAAATATTTATGTGGCTACGGCAAAACAAATGGTTTTTGGGCAAGTCGGTTTGGATATGATTGCCGGCCCCTCTGAAATTTTAGTGGTATGTGATGGCAAAACGAATCCTGACTGGATCGCCATGGATTTATTTTCCCAAGCCGAACATGATGAAAACGCCCAGTCTATATTACTGACTACCGATACTGAATTTGCCCTGCAAGTACAACATAGCATGGAAAAACTGCTGCCTACCATGGAGCGCAAAGCTATTATTCAGCAGTCATTACAGGGTCGTGGTGCGGTGATCATAGCGGATAATAACCAGCAAATTACGCAAGTAATTAACCGTATTGCTCCAGAGCATTTAGAGCTGTCGGTAGAAGACCCTGAAAGCTGGTTAAAAGATATTCGTCATGCTGGCGCTATTTTTATGGGGCGTTATACGGCAGAAGCTTTGGGTGATTACTGTGCAGGGCCTAACCATGTGCTACCTACATCGGGGACAGCACGTTTTTCATCACCTTTAGGGGTGTATGATTTTGTTAAGCGCAGCTCACTTATTTGGTGCTCGCCTGAGGGGGCGCATACATTGGGTAAAGTGGCGGTGACCTTGGCTGAAGGCGAGTCATTGTCAGCCCATGCCGCCTCTGCCCGTTATCGTATTCAAGATTCTTAAGGCTTATATCCCATGGTTGATAAAATAGCAGTAGAGCAGTTAATTCGCCCTGAAATTAGAGCAATGGCTTCTTACGCGGTTCCTTCTGCGGACAACATGATTAAACTCGATGCGATGGAAAACCCTTATCAGTGGAATGAGAGTGATAAGCACGCATGGCTAGAGGAGCTTTCTCAGGTGTCACTTAATCGTTACCCGGACCCTGCAGCAGCCCCGCTACAGCAACAATTGCGCCGAGTGATGGGTATTGATGACTCTCTTGATGTGATGCTAGGTAATGGTTCTGATGAATTGATTCAAATGCTGATGTTAGCTGTGGCAAAGCCCGGGGCGACAGTTTTATCCCCTGAACCTGGGTTTTCGATGTATAAAATGATTGCCAGTTGGGTAGGGCTTAATTATATCGGCGTACCATTAGGTACTGACTTCTCCCTTGATGGCCAAGGGATGCTTAGTACAATAAAAGAACATCAGCCAGCATTGATTTTTTTAGCGTTACCTAATAATCCCACCGGTAATTTATTTGATGTAAATGTATTGCAGCAAATAATTGAGGCTTCTTCAGGCTTAGTTATTTTAGATGAGGCTTATACCGCTTTTGCGAGTCGTGATCATTTAGATTGGGCGAGCAAATATAATAATGTATTAGTAATGCGTACATTATCTAAGGTAGGTTTGGCAGGGCTTCGTTTGGGGCTTTTAGTGGGAGCCCCTGCTTGGATAGAGCAATTTAATAAAGTGCGTATGCCTTATAATATTAATGTGCTCACTCAAGCTAGTGCGACTTTTGCATTAACGCGCTACAACACGCTGCTAGAGCAGGCAGATAGTATTAAACAAGAAAGACAGCGGTTTTTGGTAAGCCTTAAAGCATTAGATAATCTGACGGTTTTTCCAAGCGAAGCGAATTTTATTTTGTTTCGCCTAGAGAATAATGCGCAGGATGTTTTTGCGGGGCTTAAAGAAAAGGGCATTTTAATTAAATGTCTTGATGGTAGCCACCCTCTGTTAAAGGGCTGTTTACGCGTAACAGTGGGCTTACCCGAAGAAAATACACAGTTTTTAGCCGTATTAAAAGATCTATTAGCTTAAGTTTTTACAGGTAGCCTGATTCTAATTTGCAGGTCTTTCCCCCACATGAATAGTTAATTCTAGCGGTTCAATTTTCTCTGGACTGTAGGGTCGTAACACTTGTAATACAGCGTTATCTCCAGGGCGTAAAGAAGCAAATTGAATACCGCCTCCCCAGCTATTATTAAGAGGGGTTTTATTAATATGAGTAATAATATCACCCGATTTTAGCCCGGCAATAAACGCAGGACTGTTGGGGGCGACACTCACGGTAAGTACACCTTGGGTCATATTTAAATTGAGATGATGGGCGATTTGAGGGTGTAGCTGTTGCACAACAATACCAATCCAACCGTGCCGTGCATGGCCTGTTTTTATAATGTCTTCTAATACTTGTCGGGCGATATCAACGGGAACCGCTAAGCCAATACCTTGATTCCCCCCAGACTTACTTAAGATAAACGTATTAATACCAATTAGCCGGCCGTAGGCATCTATTAGTGCGCCACCAGAATTACCTGGGTTAATTGCGGCATCGGTTTGTAAATAGCCTTCGTAAACGCGAATATTCTCTGAGTAACGGTGGGTGGCACTAACAATACCTTGGCTTACCGAATTCCCAAAGCCGTAAGGATTACCAATGGCGAGCACCACATCACCTACCCGAATTTTATCGGGGTTACCAAACTCAATGGGCTGTAAGTTAGGTAAGTTTATTTTTAGTACAGCAAGGTCGGTCTCAGGGTCACTACCTACTATGCTTGCTAAGGCAGAACGACCATCTTGTAGCAATACTTGAATTTGGTCTGCACCAACCACCACGTGGTTATTGGTTAAAATATAGCCTTGTGAGCTAGCGATTACCCCGGAGCCTAAGCTGCGAATCGGTTGCTCAGTGTTATCTGGTGGTCCGGGTAAAAATAAGTTGGATAGAGATGATTGGCTCTCAGGAAAGCGAGTGCTATAAATGTTGACGACCGAGTTTGACGCATGGCTCACCGCATCAGCATAAGATACGACAGCCCCAGTAGCATAATTTTCATTGTGAGTAGATTTACTTTGTGTGGGGAGTTTGGTGGCAATAAATAGTAGCAATCCTGCAGCGAATAGGCCGCAGATCGCAGGAATAAGAAATAAGTGAGTTATTTTTTTTAGCATAAGTGATTCACTGAAACAGAATAAGTAGCGTTATTTAAGTTAAGCTTGGAATACTATCGAGTTATTGGGAAATATAAAAGGAGCTCTTATGTCGGTTACATTGCAGCAATTACACAATTCCATTAACACATTGCTTACACCGCATATATTTAATGATTACTGCCCCAATGGTTTACAGGTTGAGGGTAAGGCACAAATCTCTAAAATAGTTTCAGGGGTTACCGCATCGCAGGCACTATTAGAGCAAGCGATTAAAGCCGGCGCTGATGCTATAGTCGTACATCATGGGTGGTTTTGGCGGGGAGAAGACCCTTGCGTTGTTGGTATAAAAAAACGACGTCTACAGGCATTATTAGCCGCTGATGTGTCTTTGTTGGCGTATCACTTACCCTTAGATGCCCACCCTGAGGTAGGCAATAATGTGATGTTGGCAAAAGAGCTAGGCTTAACCATAACGGGCAACATGGATAAAAACATAGGTTGCTTTGGCCGATTAGCAAAACCATTAACGCCATCAGCGTTTAGCCAACATATTCAGCAGGTGCTTAATAGAGAGCCTTTTTGGGTAGGTGATAGCGCTAAGCCCATAGAAACAATTGCATGGTGTACAGGAGCTGCACAAGGCTACATAGAGCAGGCCATTAATGCGGGTGTTGATGCGTTTTTAACCGGGGAAGTTTCTGAGCAGACCGTGCATTTAGCCCGGGAAAGTGGCGTGACTTTTTTTGCCGCAGGGCACCATGCAACAGAGCGTTATGGTGTGCAGGCTTTAGGGAGTTACTTAGCCAAAAACCTACAGATAGAACATCAATTTATTGATATTGATAACCCGATATAAGAATGAACCTAAAATAATAAGTTTTTTCGTATTCCGGTATAATAATCGAATGATAATAAAACAACAGTCTAAGCTTTTTGTTAAGTTAGCATTATTGCTTGCGTTGTTTGTTGGCGCCCAAGGTTTATCGGTGAGCCATTTTCATATTGAGGATGCTTCACCGTCTCATGATTATGAGTTATGTGATTTATTTAGCGCGCAACATAATTTACAAGGTGCGGTCAATGTTAGTGGTATTTCATTACCCATTGCTCATGCAGCACCACCGGTATTTTTTGTTAAATCCTTCCCTCTGTTTCTTGCAGAGTTTCCCGCTTACTTTCTTCGAGCACCACCCAAAATAGTTTGAAAACTTATATTTTAAAATTTTTCTAACGATTTTTGGAGTTTCACATGAACAGAATTTTGAGTGCCTGTCGATTTTTGATGGGTGTTTTTGTTGTGCTATTTTTAAATGTTATGTTTGCTAATAATGTATTGGCAAAAACAGAGGTGATAGAAGAGGTATTAATTACATCACCGATTCACAAGACAGAGGCTTATACCGCTCATGCGGTGAATAGTATTGATCAATCACAATTACAAAGCCTGCATAAAGATACTTTAGGAGAGATGTTGCAAGGGGAGGCTGGTATCAATATAACCTCTTTTGGCAGTGCGGTATCGTCTCCAGTAATTCGAGGACAGAGCGGTGGGCGTGTGGCGGTATTGCAAAATAACATGCTGGCACAGGATGCTTCAACGATTAGCCCTGACCATGCTATTAGTATAGAGCCTTTGTTAGCGGAGCATATTGAAGTAATTAGAGGGCCATCAACATTACTTTATGGTAGTGGTGCTATTGGTGGTGTGGTGAATGTTATTGATAACAGAATTCCTACTCAGAGAGTTGATGGTTTTTCTGGTGCAATGGAATTTCGCCGTAATACCACTCATAACGGTGAGACTGGCGTTATAAAGTTAGAGCAAGGGGTTAATAATATTGCACTACATTTAGATGGTGTTTTTAGCCAACAAGATGATATGCATATTCCAGGCTATGCGAATCGTTTTATACATGATGCAGAGGATTTATCTCATAAAAGTGAGTTGGATAATAGCTATTACAAACGACATAACGGCGCAGTGGGTGCATCTTGGATAGGCGAAAATGCTTTTATAGGCGCCTCTTATAGTTATCAGAATAATCAATATGGCATTTCGGGGCATTCTCATAGTCATTCTGACGATGACCACGATGACCACGCAATGGAATTGTTCTCACCGTCACATGAAGGTACTTATATTAAGATGGTACAGCGCCAGCTTAATATAAAAGGTGAGGTGCGTGATTTTGGCATAACAGAGGTATTACGATTTTCTTTTGTCCATAGTAATTATAATCACCTTGAGATAGAGGATGGCATTCGAGGTACTCGTTTTACTAATAAAGCTAATCAAGGAAGAGTTGAGTGGGTGCATAAGCCGTGGAGAAATATGCATGGGGCTATTGGCGTTCAGGTGAGCGATAGGGATTTTTCAGCGGTTGGATTAGAGGCATTTGTTCCTGAGACAGAAGAACGCTCAACAGGGATATTTGCTATTGAAGAATTTCACTTAGATACAGTAACGCTGGAATTGGGTGGGCGTATTGATTATAAAAAAATTGATAGTGTGATTGATTCATCTCGTTCATTTACTACCTATAGTGCTTCGATATCGTCTTTATGGGAGATGTCTAAAAACCAAACTACTGCTGTTATTCTTTCTCACTCGCAAAGAGCGCCTGAAATAGAAGAGTTGTATTCAAATGGTGTACATATATCGACGCAAAGTTATGAGTTAGGTAATGATCGTTTGAATAAAGAGCGTTCTAATAATATGGAAGTTAATTACAGTTTTACTCATGCTGGTTGGAGAATAAAAAGTAGTCTTTTTTACAATAAGGTTTCTGATTATATTTTTGAAGGTAATAATGGCCTCATTTTTAATACTATAGATAAAAAGTTTGAAACTTATTGTAATGATCATGATGAAGACTGTTTACCTGTTTATCAATATGAGCAACAGGAAGCCTACTTTTATGGATATGAAGCTTCCGTTGATTATGATCTGTTAAAAGGAGTGAATAATCTCACGTTAAGTATGTTTACAGATGGTGTGAAAGGGCGGCTAGATTCTGGTAATAATATTCCACGACTACCACCAAGGCGAATAGGTTTTGGTGTCGACTATGATTATGCGGGATTCAATATTAATGCTAGTTGGATAGAGGCTGCAGCGCAAAAGCATACAGGAAAAAATGAAACCCAAACGGCAGGTTATAGTTTGTTAGATGCTGGAATTGAGTACACATTGCAAACGCCACAAGCCTTATCGATAACGTTGTTTTTAAAAGGCCATAACCTTTTAAATGAGAAAATCCGGCATTCGACTTCTTTTATAAAAGACATCGCCCCCGCTGCAGGGCGTAATATATCAGTAGGGATAAGAGCGCAGTTTTAATGGAGAAAAAATACCGGAGATCGTCAATAAAAAAAGCAAGAGGTATACTCTTGCTTTTTTGTTTTAGCGGTAATGCGTTATAGCAATGGATTACTTATTTGTATTTTTTATCTAGTGCAAAGTCTTCAGATAATACGCCTTTTGAGTCAGGGGATATTTTAGGCGCATAGTCTAAAGGGGGTTTGATGCTATCGGCAGATAAGTTTTTGGCAGGGTCTTCAAAAGGTAAATCGTTATCATACTTACGCATAATAGGGGTTAGACCCGGCTGTCCATCTTGGCAAAAAGCTTGGGCACCTTCGGCTAAATGGTTGTGTAAGTTGTGGTAAGCCCGTGCTAAGTCATTAGAGAGTTCAGCTGTTTTGACAAAATGGGGCGTAATATCCTTTTTTAACTTCTGCTTAGCCCGCTCTTTTTGGCTGCTAGTGATTATCTCACTCGATTTGTTAGGTAAAAACCGTAAAATCAACATCGCTAGAATTCCCCCAGCGATAAATGCGACTACAGCAGTAATAATAAGCACATCCATTCGTACAAGCCTCTATAAAGTTTTATTGTTTGTTATGTAAAAGATGATTATACCGAGTTACCAACATGATGCCTAAAACAAATACAAAAAAACAGGCTCGGTTTGCGCAATAACGCTTTGCGGAGTAAAGTACGCCGCGCTTGATATACGAATTAATGAGAGATTACTACTTTAAGCGAGGTTACCGGTGACACCACTGGAACGTTATCACCACGATGTAAAAACAAACGGTTTTCAGAGCGACCCAGCACAAGAACGGGCGGTTATTTGTCTTGATGATCTACACCACCGTTTAGTTAAAAGAATTCATAGGCAATCAAAAAAATCATTAAAAAACTGGTTGAGTCGTACAAAAACACCAGATCCTGAGAAGGGTTTGTATTTTTGGGGTGGCGTAGGTCGTGGCAAGACCTATCTAATGGATTTATTTTTTGAAGGGCTACCCTTTAAAGAAAAAATGCGCATTCATTTTCATCGATTTATGCAAAAAGCCCATGAAGAGCTTAGGTCGGTTGAGGGGCAAAAAAATCCTTTGGAGCTTGTGGCAGAAAAAATAGCAAAAGACACTATTGTTATTTGCTTTGATGAGTTTTTTGTTAGTGATATTGCGGATGCGATGATATTAGGTGGCTTATTTGAGCAGCTATTTGCCCGAGGTGTGACCTTGGTGGCGACCTCTAATATTGTGCCTGATAATTTGTATGAAAATGGCTTACAACGACAACGTTTTTTGCCAGTGATTGATATGCTTAATCGCTATACTGATGTGATTAACGTCGATAGTGGTATCGACTATCGTTTAAGAGTGTTAGAGCAAGCACAGTTGTATCATTACCCACTAAATGGGGCCGCTGAGGTGAGCTTAAAGCAGAGTTTTCGTCGCTTGGCACCTGAGACAGCGGTAGAGGGCACCAGTATTACTATCTTGGGTCGTCAGATTGCTATGCGTTTTTGTGCTGATGATGTAGGTTGGTTCACTTTTGAGGCGTTATGTGACGGGCCGAGAAGCCCTGCGGATTATATCGAACTGGCAAAGGTATTCCATGCCGTGATTATTAGCGATGTTCCTGAGATGAATAATGAAAATAACGATCAAACACGTCGGTTTATTAATATGATTGATGAGTTTTATGATCGTTATGTAAAAGTGGTTATATCCGCCGAAAAGCCGATAAATGAGCTCTATTCAGGTGATCGATTGGCTTTTGAGTTTGAGCGAACTCAAAGTCGCTTGCTCGAAATGCAATCTCATGAATATTTAGCTAAAGAACATCGCTGTTAAGGCTTGCTGAAGTAGAATTGTTGGTGTAGTATTCGCGCTCTTTTCGGGAACCGCCATTGGGGCTAGACAAAAATGAAGACCTACAGTGCAAAGCCTGAGTCAGTCGAGCGTGACTGGTATATTGTTAACGCGGAAGGGAAAACCCTTGGGCGCTTGGCTGCAGAAGTAGCTCATCGCCTACGCGGAAAGCATAAGCCAGAATATACGCCGCATGTGGATACTGGAGACTATATTGTTATAGTCAATGCAGAAAAAGTATCTGTTACTGGCAACAAGGCCAAAAATAAAATGTATCATCGTCACTCTGGATATCCTGGTGGCTTATATTCAATGTCTTTTGAGAAGTTAATTGATAAAGCACCTGAGCGAGTTATTCAAAGTGCAGTTAAGGGGATGTTGCCACGTAACCCATTGGGTCGTGCAATGTTCAAAAAATTGAAGGTTTATGCAGGGGAGGAACATCCTCATACTGCACAACAACCACAGTCACTGGAAATCTGACGGGGACCATTGCATGTCAGCAACGCAGTATTACGGAACAGGACGTAGAAAAACATCTACAGCTAGAGTATTTTTACGTAAAGGTACAGGCGCTATTAATATTAATAAGCGTCCTATAGATACCTATTTTGGGCGAGAAGTAGCTCGCATGATCGTTCGCCAACCTTTAGAGTTAACTGATCTTACTGAAAAGTTTGATGTAACAGTAACGGTAAAAGGTGGTGGTAGCTTCGGTCAGGCT
>CBDUPS010000008.1:0-11737 GCA_965369155.1 uncultured Spongiibacteraceae bacterium | reverse complement strand
ATATGAATGATAGTCATACCGACAAGCAGCTAAACACAGAACGTTTATTAGCGATTGATCGTCATCATATATGGCATCCTTATGCGTCTGTTACTCCATCACCCCAAACCTGGCCGGTAGCATCAGCACAGGGGGTTCGCCTTACACTGTCTACTGGTGAGTTACTGATTGATGGTATGTCTTCATGGTGGAGCACGATTCATGGCTATAACCACCCAGTATTAAATAAAGCCGCGCAATCACAATTAGAGAAAATGAGCCATGTAATGTTTGGTGGTTTAACTCACGAGCCGGCTGCCAATTTAACTCAGCGCTTAGTGACCCTCTCCCCTGAAGGGCTTAATCGGGTTTTTTTATCTGATTCAGGCTCTGTCAGTGTGGAAGTCGCGATAAAAATGGCACTGCAATACTGGCAAGCAAAAGGCATGAGTGGCAAACATAAGTTACTCGCCTTCCGTCACGGTTATCATGGCGACACCTTAGGTGCGATGGCGTTATGCGACCCTGAAACCGGCATGCACCATTTATTTAGTCATAATTTAACCCAACATCTTTTTTCAGCAGCTCCTCCTGCAGGCTTTGATAAAGCTGTTGATCAACAGTGGCTCAATACATTCGACACTCTACTTAAAGCAAACCACAAAGACTTAGCCGCCATTATTATTGAGCCTGTGGTGCAAGGTGCTGGGGGAATGCGCTTTTATTCACCTGAATATATTAAGGTAATAAGAGAGCGCTGTGATCGCTACCACATTCTGTTTATCGCTGATGAAATAGCAACCGGCTTTGGCCGTACCGGTGAACTATTTGCCTGTAATCATAGCAATACAACTCCGGATATTATGTGTCTTGGTAAAACACTCACCGGCGGTTATCTCACCCTTGCCGCTACGTTATGTACCGATGATATCGCCTATACTATTTGTGCCGGTGAAGGTGGTGCTTTTATGCACGGCCCTACGTTTATGGCAAATCCCCTTGCCTGTGCTGTTGCCACAGCAAGTATTGATTTGCTGCTCTCTAGTCATTGGCAAGCATCTATTGCTCGCCTCTCTGCTGGATTAAAAAAAGGCTTAGAACCTGCCACACATATTTCTGGGGTAAAAGAGGTACGCGTATTAGGGGGTATTGGTGTTATTGAGCTAGAAAACCCTGTTAATATGGATGTGATACAACCTTTATTTGTTGAGCAAGGTATCTGGATACGACCCTTTGGTCGACTGATTTACACGATGCCCCCTTATATTATCGATGATAAAGACTTACAGATACTCACCCGCTCAATGGTAAACGTGATAAACACCTACCTCAACAACATAGGTACTGCTTAAAAAATGTCAGCTCCCTCTATCAAAGAGAAAGTCTTTATTATTATTTTTGGTCATAACTCACCTGCGGGCAAATGGTTTGACCTCATTTTAATATTTGCTATTTTATTAAGTGTTTTTGCTATTTCTTTAGATTCTGTGGCTCACATCAATTTAACTTATGGAACAGCCTTACTTTATATCGAGTGGTTTTTTACGATTATTTTTACTATTGAATACTTAGTTCGTATTTGGTGCACACCAAAACGCTTTAAGTATATTTTTAGTTTTTACGGCATTATTGATTTGCTTTCAGTGTTACCCACTTATCTGTCATTCATTTTCTTAAATGTTCATTATTTACTTATTTTACGATTACTCCGCGTACTACGAATTTTTAGAATATTAAAGCTGTTCTCTTACGTAGAAGACTCCAGAAGTATTGCCCAAGCACTTTGGGCCGCCCACCGAAAAATCCTTATCTTCTTTTATTTTGTCTTGGTGATTGCCACCATTATTGGCTCGATTATGTATTTAGTTGAGGGGCCTCAGCATGGCTTTACTAGTATCCCTAAAAGTATTTACTGGGCCATTGTTACCATCACGACCGTCGGTTATGGCGACATAACGCCACATACCATCCTAGGACAAATTATTGCTAACTTTGCCATGATTATTGGCTATGCCATTATTGCGGTTCCCACCAGTATTATTACCGTCGAGATGGCAAAGTCGGGGCAAGCGCAAGCCATGGGGCGTTACTATCAGCAACAGCAAGAACTATTAACTTGCCCTAGTTGCACCAGTAAAAGCCATAATCCTGCGGCACAATACTGCTATAACTGTGGTGATGTTCTGGTTAAATAACTCTCCCTTAACACAATATTTATTGCGACCTTAAAAAATAGCCGTCAAAAAGTGACAAAAAGGGTCACATAAAAATACGCAAAAACGCTAAGCACCTGATAAACAATAAAAAAAAGTTGGCACGATTATAGCTTAATACTTTACATAGTTATTAAACTACAGGAAGGAAGCATATCGTGAGCCAATCAGCACAACAAACTCTAGTTGAAAACCACACTCCTCAACGGGCTGTTGTTATACAACTAAACGAGGTACGAAAAGCAAAACGTTTACAGCGTTTAAATCGCCTTACCGGATTACAGTTTGATTATTATCCTGTATCGCTAGTAAATAACCATTAAGCGCCCAATAAAAAAGCGACAACTCCGTTTGAAGCCATCGCTTTTTACAACACTTTTAAATGTTATTCGTACAACAAAAAAGAGTTATCTTATTTGTGTGATTTTACTCACTAACCGGCTTTTACCGCGGGCTTTTTCTCGGCAATAGCCTGAACAAAAAGCTCATCAACTCGTACCGCTGTACCACCATCAACCCCTGTACACCAAACAGCCATATCAGAGATAACACCATTCATGGGTAAATCTACTCGGCCTGACAGCATTAAGCTAACGCCATCAGACGCTTTTACTTCATCAACAATAGCTGCCTGCTCACCTTTTTCGTCGTGATAACTTAACACCAATGCCACTGATCCTTCTTGTTTGCGCTCTAATACCAACCAAGCAGCTACATTATAAGACTCCGTTCTTTTTCCCCTAGCACCCACATTACGCGCAGATTCTGGAACCGTTGCTAAAAAACGTGGTTTTAACACTGATAACGGAATAATTGATGTTGCCATTGATACTCTCCTAAAAAATCTCTAAAACAGCAGCTACATGCTGCATTGATAAAAAGTATAGACGTTAAAACTAGTTGTACATGATAACTAGTTCACGACAAATATGCACTATACCCACTGTCTACCATATTTGAGGCTAACCTCTTACAATGAGGGCGAATAATTGCATATATTCTCAAGCCCTATCATTACTTTTAGTTATAAGTGAGCCTTTTTACTAAAACTAACCACGTTAAACATAACATGCCTGAAAAAAACAATCTTACCCCAGCCTTATTTATTGCCCATGGAACCCCCATGAATGCACTAGAGGATAATTTATTCACCCAAGACTGGCTACAATTAGCCACAGGAATTAACCCTAAAGCAATTCTCTGTATTTCAGCCCATTGGTACACCACAGGTAGCTGGGTAACCACACAAAAACAACCACCTACTATTCATGATTTCTCTGGGTTTCCCCCTGCATTGCAAGCGATGCAATACCCCGCCCCTGGTGCCTCGACGCTTGCATTACAGCTTATAGATCAACTCCAGCAATTTAATCTAAAAGGTAGTGATCAATGGGGCTTTGACCATGGTACTTGGTCGGTATTAAGTAAACTCTTTCCGAATGCCAACATCCCTACCCTACAACTAAGTATTGATATGCAGCAGCCACCGGCATGGCACTTTGCCCTAGGTCAGGCATTAAGCCATCTACGTCAGGAGGGAGTTTTACTCTTAGGCAGTGGTAACATCGTCCACAATATCCCTAAATGGTTATCACAAACTGCCAATGCTGACCCAAGTTGGGCAATAGATTTTGATGATGCGGTAAAACACTGTATTTATAACGAACAGTGGCCAGAGCTTTTTAACTACTTAGCGCTTTCCTGTGATGCTAAAGAGGCCGTACCAACCCCAGAGCACTTTTTACCTTTACTCTATGTTTTAGGCAGTAAGCACAAAAATGAATCCATAAAAACCTCTGGGTTTAAAAGTGACTCATTGGCACAGGCTTGTATGCGTAGTTATCGCATCGGTTAGTACTTTTATATAGAAACTACCACTTTAGCTCTTGTATATATTCCGTTAATTGCTTTGAGAAGATCGCATTTGCTTTTGCATTGGGATGGGAGTCAATGGCATAAATACTGTAACTCATTAAATCTTTGTCTTTAAATTCTTTTGTTACATCTAAAAAATAAAACCCTACTTGCTCTGATATATCTTTGACAACATCAGGGTTCTGCACCCTGTTATCTAAATAAAAAATAAGGATAGGAATATTTTTTACCGCTCCTTTTATTTTTAAAAAATAATTTGTCAGTTCTTTTTTTTGTGCATCTGACAAATTAACGTCTCTTTTACTAAAGGCTTTAGAACGCTGATAGGTTTTTATTTGCTCATTAATATAAGACTTTTTAAAACCATTCATTCTAAACGGAACTTTAAAAGAATCATCTGCTTTCCACTTAGGAATAATAAAATCATTTTGTGGGCAAAACCCTATAATAATAGCGTCTACATCCCAATTAGAAACCTTTCGCTCAATCACTGATAAGTAATGTGGCAGTGCATAACCACCTACGGCAAAGTTAATCAGCTCGTAGTTTTTATGCCCTGAACTATTTAACACTTCTTCTGTTTTGCTATGCCATGCATCTTCTATTGCCACACCCGATGGAAAAGAATATGAATCGCCAATAATAGCGATACGAAAAGTATTGTTAGGCTTTTTCTTCTGATACTCTTTATCCCTAAGCCCGTCGGAGTTAACGTTTACATCCGTCATTTTAAAGCTACCAGATGCATTAGGAATTAACTCATACCTCATATTCGGATCATCAGCTACCTTAACCATACCGTTATACACAAAGGGCACAACTCCTTGAAGTTTTTTATACGAAAAAGAATTAAACCCAAACAGATAAAAACGCCATACCTGCTCTGCTAAAACAATCGACAGTAAAAAAATAAAAAACCAAATAATGATTTTTTTAAACATAAATACTACTCATCTTAAAATTTAATAACTTTCGTCAACCCACTTTTTTAATTCATTTATTTTGTCTTTATACTCTGGCAACCCTGCAAGATTATTCCATTCATTAGGGTCTTTTCTATGATCATAAAGCTCTTGCTGCCCATCGCCATAATGAATATAACGCCAATTTTCATCTCTGGCTGAAACACTCTTATTTTTCCAGTGTGTCAATGCCGGTTCGGGGTCTATTCTTGAGGGGTCCTTAAGTAAAGGTACTAAAGATTTACCGTCTAAATGATGGGACTTTGGCAATGAAAGGCCGCATAACTCAACTAACGTAGGGTAGATATCAAGTAAGCTCACCGGGCTTTTACTGCGCGTATTTGCTGTCGTCACCCCTGGGGCACAAATAATTAAAGGGACTCTGGTAGCCTCCTCCCATAAGGTTTGTTTACGCCAATGTAATTTTTCCCCTAAATGCCAACCATGATCAGACCAAAATACAATAATAGTATTATTTTTATGCTTGCTGGCTAAAAAGGCATCTAATACCTTACCCAACATATCATCCATAAAACTAATACTTGCTAAGTAGGCCTGCACCGCCTCTTTCCACTTACCATATTTCAGTACAAACGCATGATCATAATCGGGCCTAGAAAAAGCAACGCCCATATCAGGTACATCTGATAAATCATCTGCCATAACTACCGGTAGTTGCAGTGTTTCTAGGGGATACAAATCAAAATATTTTTGAGGCACATACCAAGGTAGGTGTGGCTTGTATAAACCACAGCCTAAAAAGAACGGGGTTTTAGGCAATTCAGCAATTCGGCGAATGGTGTATTCTGCCACACTCCAATCACCTAGTTTTTCAATATCAATGCCCAAACTACCCCAGTCAAAGCCCTTATCAAAAATATTACGCTGCGGTAAACCACTTAAGCGCTCTTTAGGTGTTTCTATTTCAAAAAAACCGCGGTCGGTATCAGGCCAATATTTATTCCAACTTCTTCTATCATGATGATGAAAAATCTTACCACTACCTGAAACGCTATAACCTAAGTGTTTAAAATGCTCTGGTAGCGTAATAACATCTTTAAACATAGCTTCATTTCTAAAGTATGTTCCATTCTTAACGATGTCATGCTTACCTGGAGAAATGCCTGTTAAGGTTGAAACACGTGAAGGGTTACAAACGGGAATAGCGCTATGGGCGTTTTCAAATAACATTCCCATAGAGGCTAAGCGATCTAAATTAGGCGTTTTTACTTGGGGGTGCCCTCCCAAACAACCCACCCAATCATTCAAATCATCAACCGATATAAAAAAAACATTTTTTTTGCCCGTTACCGAGTCACCTCCATAACTACTCTGAAGATGTGTCAGCAATGGAAGCAATGACCCCATACCCATGGTCTTGAGAAATTGTCTACGATCTACCATATAAAAGCCTACTGCGATTTAACCCTATCAATATTTTTATATTAACATCCATTTATTGCTATAAACATCCAAGCCAAAGAGCCCTACTTGAATATATCGTTTTAGTGTTCACTAAAGCATTGCCTAATTAATACCTTTTTTGTGAATATATCGAACTTATATAGAAAATAACCATCTACTAATGCACATCCGCCTACGACTATTGCATAATAAGGCCTCATTCACCGCTCTAACTTTTAATTATCAGGGTTTTGTATGTTTAAGATTTCTCATTCTATATTGCTCCTTGTCACCTTATTCTTGACGCCTACCTTTCTCTATGGGGAAACCGCTCAAAGTATGATTGTAGAAGGCTCCACTATTCCAGCTCTCTCCATTAAAAATAAAGGTGAGCTTTTTTTAAAGCAGGATGACTTTAGTTATAGCCCTTGGTCGTCTAACAGCCTTAATGGAAAAGTTACTGTTACTCAGTACCTTGGCGCCACCATGAAAGCCAATAAAATAAATCAGCATTTTCAAGATGCTTATGATGCTGCGGCTATTAACTTCCCCCTAGATAAACACCAAATTATTACCATATTAAATCTAGAAGATGCCATGTGGGGCACCTCAGGTTTTGTGACCTCTGAGCTTAAAAAAAACAAACAGAAATATCCCAGTAGCCGCTTAGTTGTCGATAAAAATGGTATCGGCCAACAAACATGGAAGCTCAAAAAAAATAGCTATGCTGTTATTGTCACCGACAAAAATAGTAATGTGCTATTTTTTAAAGACGACCGCCTATCAGAAACTGATGTACAACTAATACTTAATTTAATAAAGACTCACCTATAGCTTATGCATTACACAACCCTGCAAGAAACACCATTAGAGGGAACCCGCCATAATCCCAATGTAAAAAAGCAGGTTATGATCCCCTTTGGCCGTTACGATCAGTTGGTGCAGTTTGCCCAAGCCACAATACCCGCACAAGAGTCCGTTCCCTCTCACCAACATAAAGATATGATTGAGGTGTTTTTTATTCAATCAGGTAATGGTGTCATCACCGTCAACGGTCAGTCACTGCAATTAAGCCCTGGCGTTACGGTAACGGTAGATATTGGTGAGACTCACGAAATAAAAAATACCGGCAAAGATGATCTGATTATGTTGTTTTTTGCTTTTCGTCCTTAAGCAAAAAGTGCTATAGCATCACCCAAATAGATGACGCAAAAGGCCTAAATAAACGGCATTATCGTGTTAAAAACACAAAGGAAAAAACATGCGTATTGGAATGACACTCCCCGTAATGGAGCCCGATTTAAATAGAAAAACACTCAAGGCTTGGGTTGAGCAAATTGATCAAGGCCCTTGGCAAAGCCTTGCCTTAGGTGAGCGTATTGCCTTTGTAAACCCTGAATTTATTGCCATGTTGTCGGCCTGCGCTGCTTGGACGGAAACGGTTGAGCTCATCACTACTATTTGTGTTCTGCCAATGCATGACCCTGTATGGGCGGCAAAAAAATTCGCTACCATTGATATGCTTAGTGAAGGTCGTTTAACGGTAGGGGTTGGTGTCGGCGGTAGAGAAGAAGATTACCGTAGCGTTGGCGTAGACTTTAGCCAAAGAAAGCTTAAGAACCTAGAAAACGCCGTTAAAACCATGCAACAAGTATGGCGTGGGGAAAACTTATTCCCTGAAAACAAACGCATTGTAGAGCCTTTACCTGTACAAAAAAATGGCCCGCAAATTTTGGTGGGTGCGATGGGGCCCAAGTCAATTCAATCCTGTGCTCGCTATTCAAGTGGTATTACAGGCTTTAGCTTTAGTGCCTCTTTAGATGAAATAAACAATAATTTTATTGCAGTACGCAATGCATGGAAAGAACAAGGCCGTACCGATAAACCCCGTCTTATTACCAGTTTTTGGTATGCTGTTAATGACGACAAAGAAAAAGCTCGTGAACAAGTCACCACTCATTTACGTCGCTACTTAAACTTTATGCCCGACGCTTTAGTTGAACAGCTCTTACCTAGTACCGGTTTTGCAGGAACTGCCGCTGAACTAAAACAATTTGTTAATGAGATAAAAGCCCTAGGCGCTGATGATTTAATTTTAGTACCCACCAGCGCTAACATCGATGATATGACCCGTATTGAGTCATCACTTTTTTAAGGAATATTTATGCCCGTTGATTTAATGATGCCCTCAATTGAAGTGGGAATAATCACAACACATATTGATAAAATGCTCCCCTTCTATCGGGACACTCTTGGCCTTACCTACGAAAGTGAGATGGCTTTTCCAGGGGGCATGATGCATCGCATGAAATGTGGCGATAACATTATTAAGCTCGTTATTATGGATACAGCGCCTGAGAGTACCTCGCCCTTAGGTGGCCCTAGTCAGGCAACAGGTTATCGTTATTTTTCGATTGGCGTGAATAATATCAAGCAAGTCGTTAGTGACTGTGAAGCAGCAGGCTACCCTGCAGCCACTCCTGTAACCCCTGTTTTTGAAGGCTTTGGTTTTACTTTTTTAGAAGACCCCGATGGTAACTGGATTGAGTTATTTGGCCCACTTCCAACATAACATTAATACCGATAAGTAGTTGTATTATGAATACTAGCAACGATAGCAATAGCGAGTGGTTTGTGTCTTGGGAGCGGTTTCACCAAGATACCAAAAACCTTGTGCAACAAATAATGCCCTTACACAAAGCCCAACCTTGGCAGGGTGTTATTGGTATCGCCCGTGGTGGTTTAATTCCCGCCACCATTATTGCAAGGGAGTTAGATATTCGTTTGGTTGATAGCCTTGCAATTGCCAGCTACAGCCATCAACAACAAGGCGATGTGGCTGTATTAAAGTCAGTAACCGGTGATGGTGCTGGAATGCTTATTGTTGATGACTTGGTTGATACCGGTATTACCGCAGAAGTTGCCCAAAAACTGTTACCCAAAGCCTGCTTTGTTAGTGTATATGCCAAACCAAAAGCAATAAAATTAGCCCAATACTTTGCCGTAGAAGTAGCGCAAAACACGTGGATTCACTTTCCGTGGGACGGAGAAAATGGCGCGTACACTAAGCCTCTTATTAACCAATAAGCAGCCAAGTTACTGTAGCAAGCAAACGTGCGGCAATAGATAGAAAGCCTTAAAAATAGTAAAATAATTCCTTTTTTTATTCCGCCCTTAGCTCAGATGGATAGAGCGTCCCCCTCCTAAGGGGAAGGCCGCAGGTTCGACTCCTGCAGGGTGGACCATTTATTCGTCGCTAATATGTAGTCGTTTTAGTAACCGATAAAAATTACCCCGATCAACATCTAAGTCTCTCGCGGTTGCCGCTTTATTGTAATTATTGGCTTCAAGTTTATTAATAATTAACTGACGCTGGTATTCATCAACCGCATTTTTTAACGATAAAGACGTATCCATCAGTGTGGGTAATACATTCGGCACTATATCCGTCGAGGTGGGCTTATCAAATACCACGTCACTCTCAAGCCCTAAATTCTCAATCGTAATAGAACGATCACTGCCTTTGTTTTCTGATACGGTTTTTACTGCGGCTCGGCTCATTAAATGCTCTAGCTCTCTAACATTACCCGGCCAGTGATACGACAACAAACTGGTTCTTGCTCTTTCGCTTAAACGTAATGTCGCCACGCCTAAACGGCGCTTTTGCTGCCCTAAAAAAAATCCAGCCAGAGCAAGTACATCTTGCCCTCTATCTCTTAAGGGTGGAACAAAAATAGGATACACCGACAGCCGATGGTATAAGTCTGCCCTAAAGCGCCCTGCTGCTACCTCTTTTTTTAAGTCTCTATTGGTCGCGGCAATAATACGTACCGATACTTCTCTATGCTTATCATCACCTACTCGTTGTATTTCACCGTTTTGCAGTACTCTAAGTAATTTTGCCTGTATTAATAATGGTAGCTCGCCTACTTCATCTAAAAATAAAGTGCCTCCATCGGCCAGTTCAAATTTCCCTGCTCTGTCATCAATTGCCCCCGAAAAAGCACCTTTTCGATGGCCGAATAACTCGCTCTCAGCTAATGACTCCGGTAACGCCGCACAGTTAACATACACCAATGATTGTTTTTTACGTAAAGAATGTTCATGTAAAAAGCGGGCAACTAATTCTTTACCAACCCCAGTTTCCCCTAGAACTAAAACGGATAAGTCAGTATTAGCCACTGCCTGCATTTCTGAAAAAAGCACTTTCATTACTGGGCTTTGCCCAACAATCTCATGGCTTTTTTCGCTGATTACCGCCTGCACTACCGCATGCTCACGATTGACTTTCTCTTGTAGATAATCAATAAGCCCTGACACTTTTACTGATGCCTCGGTTAAACGAATAAACGCTGTAAAGGCATCCATATTCAAATCATCAAAAGTGCCCGGCGTTAACGCATCAAGAGTTACAACACCCCATAATTTATTATCAACATATAAAGATGCTCCCATACAATCATGCACATGAAGCTTTTCTCCAACCACTAAATCAATTAAACCATCGTAAGGGTCTGGTAAATCTGATTCTGCAGGAAAACGCACAGGGCTTTTTTGATTGAGTATTCGTGCTAAGCGCGGCTCCCCTTCAATAGAAAACCTTCGCCCTAAGGTATCAGGGGTAAAGCCCTTTACCGCCACAGGATAAAGTTCATCGCCTTCAAGTTGTAACAATGCCACAGCGTCGCTGGGAAACAGCTCAATAAACGCATCTATTAAACGGGAAAAACGCTCTTTAGTTGTTATCTCTTTGGCTAGGTTCTCTGTTACCCCAGCAGCCACTTGGCAAAAATGTTTTACCGTAATTGCAGAATTTGAATTTGTCACTTCCAATGTAAACCCTTAAAAATTAGTCTGTTTATGCGTGTTTTAAATATCGTGCCGATAAGTGACCCTGCTTAACTAAGCTACGAATAGTATCTTGCAATGTTTTTTTAAGCGGTAGTAATTCGATACCTGTTTTACTAATCACATAGCTGGAGTCAGCTTCGGGCCATTGTGTTACTAAAGCCATGGAAGCTTTATTGACCCGCGTATCTAATGGAATCCACTGAGCTATTTTATCACTCATCTCACCAATAAACCGAAAAGCTGCCCCAGGAGCTGGCATACGATTAATATAGCGACCTGTCACCTCACTTAAGAGTGCTGGGTAGTCTTTCCAAGGGCAATAATGCCCCCCTAAAATATAACGCCCCAGCTCTTTATCGTTAGGTGCGCCTTGCTCTAATAAACTCAAATGTATTTTAGCAACATCTCTTACATCAATATGCTGTATCCCTGAGGATGTGACGGGCACCATTG
>CBDUPS010000007.1:0-11804 GCA_965369155.1 uncultured Spongiibacteraceae bacterium | reverse complement strand
CCCTAAAGAAAATCATTTATTAGTGCAGGAGTTTCTTGATCTCACCGAAAATGCTCAACCTGTACCAATAAAAGCCGATTGGGGAATTACATCAGGAGCCGGTAGGCAGCTGTTTCCTTCTATAAATGGACATGACGGTTTTTTCTATGCCTTATTGCGTAAAGCTTAACAAAGCACTGACAGATTAAGCGCTTTAGCTTATCCTTATCAGCTCATCACATACGTCACACTAAAAAACACCCCAATGCGTTTTCAAGGAAAAGGGTACAAGAAAAATGAATATCTTAATTTTGGGTGCCGGTGAAGTTGGGGCCACGTTAGCCGAAAACCTCGCAAAAGAACCTAACACCAATATCACCATTGTAGATACCGACCCCTCTCGCCTTAAAAAACTACAAGATAATGCCGATATTCGTACTGTTTGTGGTCTAGCCTCTCACCCCAATGTTTTACGCAAGGCGGGGGCCGATGACACCGAAATTTTTATTGCAGTTACCAATAGTGATGAAGTGAATATGGTTGCCTGCCAAATGGCTCATACCTTATTTAGAATTCCCAGAAAAATTAGTCGAATCCGCTCAAGTGCCTACCTTAATGAAGAGGGTTTGTTCTCAGACAAAAGTATCCCCATTGATGTACCTATTGCTCCAGAACAATTAGTGACCAACAGCTTAAAACGATTACTTGAGTTTCCTGGCGCCTTACAAGTTATGGATTTTGCTGATGGTAAAGTGCAACTTGTTTGCGTAAAAGCATTTGATGGTGGACCAATGATTGGCCACCAAATAAAAGAAATTAGAAAGCACATGCCATCAGTTGATGCCCGAGTTGCAGCAATTTATCGACAAGGCGGTGCCATTGAGCCCACCGCAGACACCAGAATAAAACCCAATGATGAAGTTTTTTTTATTGCGGCAAAAGAAAATATAAAACCCGTAATGAAAGAGTTGCGCCGTGTTGATACTGCCTATAAAAGAATTATTATCGCCGGTGGAGGCAACATCGGTGAACGCTTTGCTTTGGCCATTGAGAAACGCTACAACGTAAAACTTATTGAACGGTCTCTCGAGCGCTGTGAATACCTAACAGAGAATCTTGATCGAACGTTAGTAACCCATGGTAGTGCTTCTGACAAAGCCCTGCTTGAAGAGTTGGATATAGACCGTACTGATGTTTTTTTAGCATTAACCAATGATGATGAGGCCAACATTATGGCTTCGCTATTAGCTAAAAAACTAGGTGCTAAAAAAGTGATTACGTTAATCACCAACCCTAACTATGTTGATTTAATTCAGGGTGAAAATATTGATGTTGCTATATCCCCACAATTAATCACTATCGGTAAGTTACTCACTTATATTCGTAAAGGTGATGTTAGCAGTGTGCATACCCTACGACGTGGCGCCGCTGAAGCACTTGAATTAGTCGTTCATGGCGACCCAAAAACCTCTCGAATTATTGGCCGGTCTCTTGGAAATATTACCTTACCCAAAGGTGTTACTATCGGGGCTATTGTTCGCGGTGAAGAGGTGTTAATTGCCCATAAACATATTGTGGTTCAAAATGAAGATCATTTAATTATGTTTTTAGTTGATCGGCGCCAGATAGAAGAAGTCGACCGGATATTTTCGGTTGGTATAAACTACTTTTAAAAACGGAAAGTAAAACGCTCTATGCAATTTTCACTTATTTCCCGTATTCTCGGTATTCTTCTAATGCTGTTTAGCTTAACCCAGCTAACCCCTGTTATTGTTTCTGTTATTTATAATGAGCATAACACTGAAGTTTTTCTTGCAGCCTTTGCCCTTACTTTTTTCTCTGGGCTGATACTTTGGTTTTTCACTCAAAGCCAACGCGGTGAGCTAAAAATTAGAGATGGTTTTTTAATTACCGTTTTATTTTGGGTGGTTCTTTGTCTTGCGGGTATGCTGCCATTATTAATTTCAGAGCAACCTAACCTATCTATTATTGATGCATTATTTGAATCAGTTTCTGGTCTTACTACAACCGGTGCAACCGTTATTACCGGTCTTGATTATTTACCAAAATCCATTTTATTTTATCGGCAACAATTACAATGGCTCGGCGGCATTGGTATTGTTGTTATTGCCGTTGCTATTCTTCCTATGTTGGGTATCGGTGGTATGCAGCTTTATCGAGCCGAGATGCCGGGGCCTAACAAAGACAATAAATTAACGCCTCGGATAACAAGCACCGCAAAAGTTCTTTTTTATATTTACCTTGCTCTAACGGCTCTTTGTACACTGGCTTATTGGATAAGTGGCATGACTTTTTTTGATGCTATATGCCATAGTTTTAGTACAGTCGCTATTGGTGGGTTCTCTACTCACGATGAAAGCATGGGTTATTTTTCAAACCCCCTCATTCAGTTTTTTGCCACCGTATTTATGACAATTGCTGCAATAAATTTTGCTTTGCACTTTCAAGCATGGCAAAGAAAAAGCATAAAGCATTATATTGCTGATCCTGAGTTTTTATTTTTTTGTATCCCGTTAATTTTTGTTTGTTTATTTGTTAGTTTTTGTTTATTTATAACTGGCGAATATAATTGGCTTGATAGTTTATTACACGGTTCATTTCAAACTGTCTCTATTGCCTCAACAACAGGGTTTACCACTACGAATTTCTCTGAGTGGCCTAGCTTTATTCCTTGGTTACTTTTATTTATGGCCTTTATGGGTGGTTGTGCGGCATCAACGGCCGGCGGCATAAAAGCGGTTCGAGTCATGCTTTTATTAAAGCAAGGCCTACAAGAATTAAAATTGCTTGTTTATCCCCATGCTGTTATGCCGGTTAGGGTAAAAAAGCGTCGCGTTCCTGATCGTGTTATGGCCGCTGTTTGGGGGTTCTTTGCTGTTTATATTATTGCGTTTTTATTTATTTTGTTGGGTCTGGTTGCAACGGGGCTCTCTTTTGAAAGTTCATTTTCAGCCGCAGGCGCCACATTAAATAACTTAGGCCCAGGTCTTGGATCAGTGGCTCTTAACTATAAAGACATTAATGATTCTGCAAAATTAATTTTATCCCTATCAATGCTTCTAGGACGACTAGAGGTTTTTACTTTACTTGTTTTATTTACACCATACTTTTGGCGTAACTAATAAATCTTGCTTTCTCCCGCAGGTCTTTTTTTGAAACGCTTATACTCCCATTGATATTGGTCAAGATTGTTTTTTACACTGCGCTCAACACTTTTTGATAAGCCTTGAACCGATGTAACAATATCTTCACTAAAAAACGCCTCATCCATTTCTTGAAAATAAAGATCGAAGCCACCCTTTACTCTTTTGCTGTAACCCAAAACAACAGCCGCAGTGTTTTTCTTATAAAGATTAGACGCTAAGGTCATGGTTAACGCCTGCATGGAAAAAAAAGACACAAACTCACCGCCGGAGATATCCGGCTCCTGATCCGGTAAAATACCAATAGATTCGTTTCTCTTTAGTGCTCGATTAAGTTCTACCACCCCCTTGCGATTAGCCGGCACTAGTTTTCCACCAGCCCTTTCCCTACTACTTTTTATCAATCGGTCAAGCGCGGGTAGCTTTGCTGGGGCGTACATAATGGTCATCGGGTAATTTGCTGATAACCAAACACCCAGAAACTCCCAATTACCTAAATGGGGTGCTAAAAAAATAATGCCGTTTTTATTATTTTTTGCCGTTTCCATAAGTTCAATCTTATGAATAGTTTTTATCGTTTTAAGAGCTTTCTCCTCAGACCAAAACCAAGCCGGCCCCATTTCAACCAAGGTTTTACCCGCCTCAATTAAATGTGCCTTGGTTAGCCTTTTTATTTCTTCATCGCTTTTTTCAGGAAAACAGTGCTGTAAGTTTATTTGGGTTACTTGCTTTCCTCGCCCACCGAGCCAATAAGCCACATGCCCAATAAAAGCGCCAAGGCCGCGCCCTAACTCTAATGGCAAAAAACTCCACAGCTTAAGTAGCTTTACCAATAAAAAACCCTTTATATCCCGTTTACTCATTATTGCTACCTATGACTTACCCGAGGGTAACGTTATAATCACGCTCTTTTACTAAAAACTATTAAGTACAACACTATGGCGAAGCAATCCTCAAATTTTGATGTCTCCACCTTTCAGGGGCTTATTTTTTCTCTACAACAGTTTTGGGCTGAGCATGGCTGTGTGATTTTACAACCCTACGACATGGAAGTTGGTGCTGGTACCTTTCACCCTGCCACATTTTTACGGGCTATTGGGCCGGAAACCTGGAACGCTGCTTACCTTCAACCTTCTCGCCGCCCTACCGATGGCCGTTATGGAGAAAACCCTAATCGTTTACAACATTATTACCAGTTTCAGGTGGTGTTAAAACCCTCTGCTGAAAATATTCAAGATTTATATCTAGACTCCCTATGTCATCTAGGCATTGACCCTTTAACCCACGACATTCGCTTTGTCGAAGATAACTGGGAGTCTCCTACGCTGGGTGCCTGGGGTTTAGGGTGGGAAATCTGGCTAAACGGCATGGAAGTTACCCAGTTTACCTACTTTCAACAAGTTGGGGGAATTGAATGCTTTCCTGTAACGGGCGAAATCACTTATGGTTTAGAGCGAATTGCCATGTATTTGCAAGGTGTCGAAAGCGTCTACGACCTTGTTTGGTCAAAAGGGGAGCACGGCACCGTAACTTATGGGGATATTTTTCATCAAAATGAAGTGGAAATGTCTACATATAACTTTAAACATGCTGATACGGATTGGTTATTTGCCGCTTTTGATCAGCATGAAAAAGAAAGCCAAGAGCTTATAAAAAATAACCTCCCCATACCGGCCTATGAACAGGTACTAAAAGCATCCCACACCTTTAACCTTCTTGATGCTCGCCAGGCCATTTCGGTTACCGAAAGACAACGCTACATTCTTAGAGTGCGTAGCTTGTCTCGAGCTGTCGCAGAGGCTTACTTACACTCAAGAGCCTCCCTTGGCTTTCCCTTAGCTCCCGAGCCACTAAGAACTGATGCTCTTAAAAAAATTGAACAGGAGAGTAACTAATGACTCACGAAACCTTTCTTGTTGAACTGGGCACAGAGGAACTACCACCCAAAGCATTACGCGCACTGTCTGAAGCTTTTGCCGATGGAATACAAAAAGGCTTAACCGCAGAGCACCTTTCTTTTTCTGAGATTGAGGTTTTTGCCACCCCTCGCCGTCTTGCGGTAAAGGTAAATAATCTTCTACTTCAGCAACCTGACCAATCCAAAGAAAAACTAGGTCCCGCCGTTAAAGCTGCCTTTGATGCTGACAATAACCCAACCCCTGCGGCAACAGGTTTTGCCGCCAGTTGTGGCATTGATGTTTCTCAGCTTGAAGTCGTTGCAACCGACAAAGGCGATCGCCTAGTTTGGCGTGAAATAGAAAAAGGTCGCCCTGCAGTAGAGGTGCTTCCTGCGATAGTAAGTGCTTCTTTACATGGCCTACCGATTCCTAAAAAGATGCGCTGGTCAGATAAGACCATTGATTTTGTTCGCCCCGTTCACTGGTTGGTGATGTTACTTGGTGAGGACATTGTCCCCTGCTCTATTCTTGGCCTTGAAGCCGGCAGGGTGACTCAAGGGCACCGTTTCCATGGCTCTAGCATCTCTATCGCCCACCCAAACGATTATGAAAAACAGCTACTCGAACAAAAAGTGATTGCTCACTTCGGCCAAAGGCAAGAAAAAATAAAGAATCAAGTGTTGTCTTTAGCAAAAAAACGACAGGGTAATGCCGTTATCAGCTCCGACTTGCTTGAAGAGGTAACCGCGTTAGTTGAGTGGCCTGTGGCGTTGGCGGGTAATTTTGAGGAGTCCTTTTTAGCCGTACCTCAAGAGGCCCTCATCGCCGCTATGGAAGAACACCAAAAATACTTTTCTCTGGTTGATGAGCAGCAAAAGCTACTCCCCCACTTTATTACGGTAAGTAATATTGAAAGCAAGGATCCCGATGTTGTTATAAAAGGCAATGAGCGAGTTATTCGCCCTCGCCTAGCGGACGCTGACTTCTTCTTTCGCTGTGACAAGCAAACCCCCCTTGCTAATCGCCTACCCAAACTGGCTTCTGTTATTTTTCAAAAAAAGCTTGGCTCTCTTGAGGATAAATCACAACGAATTGCTAACTTAGCTGAGTACATAGCAACGAAAATTAATGCTGATGCCGCTTTAGCAAACCGTGCAGGACTTTTATCAAAAGCTGATTTAACCTGCGATATGGTTACCGAGTTTAGCTCTTTACAGGGCATTGCTGGGCGATATTATGCAGGGCATGATGGTGAAGACCCTGCGGTTTGCTTAGCCATTGAGCAACACTATTGGCCTCGTTTTTCTAAAGATCAAATTCCCACCGAACCTGTTGCTATCGCTGTCGCCCTAGCCGACCGAATAGATACTCTCTGCGGTATTTTTGCTATCGGTTTAAAGCCAACTGGCTCTAAAGATCCATTTGCTCTACGCCGTGCCTCCTTAGGTGTATTACGACTTATTGTGGAAAACAAACTTGCTTTAAACCTAGAGGAATTGCTCGAAAAAGCCTTAGAAAACTACGGATCGACTCTACCAAGCCCCCCAAAAGAGCAAGCACTTACTTACATTATGAGCCGCTTTAAGTCTTGGTATGAAGAAAAAGGGGTTTCAACTGAAACCTTTCTTAGCGTTGAAGCTCGAGCAAACGCCTGTCCTCTTGATTTTGATTTACGTATCCATGCCATACAAGAGTTTCAAACCATGCCTGAGGCTGCAGCATTAGCCCAAGCCAATAAACGAGTTGCTAATATCCTCACTAAGAACAAACAAGAGCAAAAGGAACAGTCTCAGATTGATCCCTCATTGTTACAAGAGCAGGCTGAAACCATACTGGTTACCACAATACAAGAGAAGGTGACTAGCGTAATACCTCTCATCACTCAACAAGCCTATACTGAAGCCCTGCAATCTTTAGCCGAGCTACACCAGCCTATTGATAACTTTTTTGAGCAGGTAATGGTTGATGTAAAAGATGAGGCATTAAAACAAAATCGCTTAGAAATTCTTTTATCTCTGCAAAAGCTCTTTTTACATATTGCTGATATTTCACTGTTAGTTCCACCCAAATGAAGCTGGTAATTTTAGATCGAGACGGTGTTATTAATGAGGACTCGGATGAGTACATAAAAAGTGCTGATGAGTGGATTCCCATTAGCGGTAGCATTGAGGCGATTGCTCAACTGACTCAAGCCGGATATACCGTTGTTGTTGCAACCAATCAATCAGGCTTGGGTCGAGGATTATTTTCTCAACAGGCCCTTGAACAAATGCATCAAAAAATGAACCAGCTTGTTGAGCTTGCCGGCGGCTGCATAAATGGTATTTTCTTTTGTCCTCACCTACCCTCAGACCAGTGCTCTTGTAGAAAGCCCGGCACGGGGATGCTAGAGGCCATTGAGAGCTCTTTTCAGTGTAGCGTACAAAATAAGCCTTTTATTGGTGACAGTTTTAAAGACCTTGAGGCTGGGGTAAAAAAAGGTTGCAAACCCGTGTTGGTTTTAACCGGGAAAGGCGCCAAGACAAAACAAGAAATTGAGGCAAAAAAGCCACTATGGGGTAAGGATGTGCTTACTTACAGCTCTTTAAAAGACGCAGTGGATGCCCTGACTCAATAAAAATAATCAAACCGACAAACACCTTTAATTTTTAGTCGCACCAATAATAGAGGTATAAAATGAAGATCATTTACTTTCTTCGCTCGCTTATGTTTTATCTAGGCTTTTATTCTGCAGCCATTTTATTTGGCTGCATTATTGCCCCTCTAATCATGAAAAGATCTTTTGATTTTCGTTTAAAGGTTCTTTCTCAGTGGTGTCGGTTTTCCCTTTGGTGGCTCTCAATATCTTGCGGAGTAAAACACGTTGTTATAGGCAAAGAGAATATCCCCAAACAGCAGCCTTTTATTGTTATTAGTAATCATCAAAGCAACTGGGAAACCTTCTTCTTCTTGCTTTTATTTTATCCCTGTTGTTTTGTCGTTAAACGAGAGCTGTTTAAAATCCCTGCCTTTGGCTGGGGATTAAAAGCCCTAGAGCCCATCGCTATTGATAGAGCCTCACCAAGAGAAGCCGCCAAACAAACCATTAAAAAGGGCTTAGAACGTTTAAAAAGACAACACAATATCGTTGTTTTCCCTGAGGGGACCCGCCTAAAGCCCGGCACACAAAAGAAATTTGCCCGTGGTGGCGGAACCTTAGCAAAAAATGCCGAGGTTTATGCACTGCCTGTTGCCCACAATGCAGGGGTATGCTGGCCGAGTAAAGGATTCTTAAAGTACCCAGGATGTATCACCGTTACCATTGGCCAACCCATTACCGACATTGAGAATCTGACAAGCAAAGAGATTACCGAGCAAGCTGAAAGTTGGATATACCAACAAAAGATAAAGTAATTGTCACCGGCTTAACGCTGTAACAATGATGCAAACGCGCCAAGCTTGTCGGTCAATACTTAACTTCTTTTTATTGCCCTTTTTTACACTTATAAAAAAACCCCTTACGGGGCTTTTTTATTAAACATCTAAGTTAGACACTGATAGTGAGTTTGCCTCAATAAACTCTCGTCTCGGCTCTACCTGGTCTCCCATAAGCGTCGTAAACATTCTGTCGGCTTCCACTGCATCTGCAATCGTTACCTGTAACATTCTCCGAGCCTCAGGGTCCATTGTTGTTTCCCATAACTGTTCAGGATTCATTTCTCCTAAACCTTTATAGCGCTGCACCGAATGACCTCTTTTCGCCTCTTGCATTAACCAGTCAAGCGCCTCTGGAAAACTGGTTACTTCTGCGGTTTTTTCTCCCCGCTGAACATACCCACCAGGCTCAATTAAACCATTAATCTCATCGCCTAACTTAACTAAACGCTTATACTCTGCAGAAGCAAAAAAGTCTTGGGTAAAAACAAAATCTGCACTAACCCCATGACGATACTCTCTTATCATGGGGCGAAATAAACCTCTTTCGTCGTCTACCTGTATTAACGCCTCATAAACAGACTCTCCCGCAGCGTCATCAACTAATCGTAAACATAAGTCATCAAGCCAAGGGCGAACTAAGCTTTCAGATTTAAGCGCCTCTGGAGCAAGAACCGGAGCATTTATTAGCTCTTCTAATACAGGCCGAGGATACAAGCGAGATAAGCGTTCAACACCATCCATACCCCCCTGATAAAGCCCCACAAGCTCCTCTAAGCGCCCGCCCGAGATTGGTGGTGCATCTGGGTTAACAAACAAAGAAGCCTTCTCTAAGGCCCCCTGCGTAAGGTAGGCAGCCAATGCCGCATCATCTTTTAGGTATTGGTGTTGCTTGCCCTTTGCCACTTTGTATAAGGGTGGTTGGGCAATAAAAATATGGCCTCTTTCAACAAGCTCTCGCATTTGCCTAAAGAAGAAAGTAAGTAGTAACGTTCTAATGTGCGAACCATCAACATCCGCATCCGTCATAATAATAATACTGTGATAACGTAACTTATCGGGGTTAAACTCATCCGCGCCAATACCACAACCTAACGCCGTTACTAGCGTACCAACCTCCGCAGAAGAGATCATCTTATCAAAGCGGGCTTTCTCGACGTTTAAAATTTTTCCTTTAAGTGGCAGTATCGCTTGTGTTCTTCTATCACGACCTTGCTTAGCCGAGCCACCCGCTGAATCACCCTCCACCAAGTAAATTTCAGATAATGCCGGATCCTTTTCTTGGCAGTCCGCCAACTTACCAGGAAGACCGGCAATATCTAAAGCACCTTTTCTGCGAGTCATTTCTCTTGCTTTTCGAGCAGCCTCTCTAGCGCGAGCCGCCTCAATCATCTTCATTACAATCGCCTTCGCCTCTTGAGGGTGCTCTAATAACCACTCCCCAAAACGCTGGTTAACCGCCTGCTCTACCGCCGTTTTAACCTCTGAAGAAACCAACTTGTCTTTTGTTTGCGATGAAAACTTAGGGTCTGGAACCTTAACAGAAACAACTGCCGTGAGGCCTTCTCTGGCATCATCACCACCGGTACTAACCTTGGCATTTTTGGTTAAATTTTCTTTTTCAATATAACTATTTAATGACCGCGTTAGAGCCGACCTAAAACCTGCTAAGTGGGTTCCGCCATCACGCTGAGGAATATTATTGGTATAGCAGTAAATATTCTCTTGAAAGCTGTCGTTCCACTGTAATGCCACCTCAACCTCAACACCTTCGTCATCTCTGGTAGAGAAATGAATCGGCTCTGGATTAACTGACACTTTGTTTTGGTTTAGATACTCTACGAAGGCTTTAAGCCCACCGTCGTAACAAAACTCATCTTCTCTGCCGGTGCGTTCATCTTTTAAAACAATACGAACCCCTGAATTTAAGAAAGACAACTCTCTTAAGCGCTTTGCCAAGATATCAAAATGAAACTCTATATTGGTAAATGTTTCTGCTGATGGTTTAAAGTGAACCGTTGTTCCTGATGTCTTAGTCTCACCGACAACCGTAAGTGGAGCCTGCGGCACACCGTGCTCATAATGCTGCTCATATAACACGCCGTCCTTGCGCACGGTTAACAAGAGGTGTGAGGATAAAGCATTAACAACCGAAACCCCTACACCGTGCAGTCCGCCGGAAACCTTATAGGTATTGTCATCAAACTTACCCCCGGCATGAAGTACCGTCATAATAACTTCAGCAGCCGAAACCCCCTCCTCATGCATGTCAACCGGTATTCCACGACCATCATCTGAAACTGTAATTGACTCATCCGTATGTATAATAACCGAAACAGCCTCACAATGACCCGCCAAGGCCTCATCAATAGAGTTATCAACCAACTCAAAAACCATGTGATGGAGGCCTGTACCATCATCCGTATCACCAATATACATACCTGGGCGCTTTCTTACCGCATCAAGCCCTTTTAAAACTTTAATACTGGATGAATCATAATTATGTTCTTCAGACATTACCTATTCCTTTATTCAAGAGATACCAGCCGCACCCCTAATTCACTCAACACATGTAATTGTGCCATGTTCCACGTGGAACACTTTTTGTTCACAAAGACCATCCCACACAGATAAAATTGACTCTTTTTCCACCGCCGTGATAAATACCTGTGCTCCTAAATCATCAATATACGAGCAAACTCGACCTAAATGAGAGCCATCTAACTCCGAAGGCAAGTCATCAAGCAAATAAATACTTTCGATTCCTTTCTCTTCTTTTAGTATTGCTCCCTGTGCCAACAATAAGGCCAAAACCACTAGTTTTTGCTGTCCGCGAGAAAGGACATCTGCGGCATTATAACCTGAAACCCTAACTCTCAAATCAGCCCTATGTGGGCCCATACGAGTAAAGCCTCGATCCATATCAACCCTTAACTCACCATCTAACATATCCAAAAAAGCCGTACTATCCTCTTTATCCGCCCAGCCTTTTGAGTATTCAAGCGTTACCTCTGGCACAGACGAACTTAATCTCTTTAGGGCTAAAGAAAATGCCGATGACAGCAACTCCACAAAGGAGGCTCGATACGCGGTAACCCGCTCACTAGCATCAGCAAACTCAGCGCTCCACGCCTGTAGCTCTATAGGGTCTATATTACCATGTCGGAGCAAAACATTCCGCTGCTTTAATGCCCGCTGCATCCTACCCCACTCCGAGAAAAAGGATTGTTCCACGTGGAACAACCCCCAATCTAGAAATTGTCGTCTTGATGCAGGAGGCCCGCCAAGTATGGAGAAGCTATCGGCACTTATAACAAGCAAAGGAAGCTCTCTAGCGAGCTCTGACACC
>CBDUPS010000006.1:0-11827 GCA_965369155.1 uncultured Spongiibacteraceae bacterium | reverse complement strand
CTGAACATCAACCCGTTCACTATACAGATCGAGCCACACGATTATATGGCTGAGCTATTTCATGCCATTGTTCGCTTTAACACCATTCTTATCGATATGGACCGTGATTTATGGGGTTACATTTCCCTTGGCTATTTCAAACAAAAAACAGTCGCAGGTGAAGTTGGCTCATCAACCATGCCTCACAAAGTAAACCCTATCGACTTTGAGAACTCAGAAGGCAACTTAGGTATCGCTAATGCCATTATGAAACACCTAGCCCGTAAGCTTCCTATCTCGCGTTTTCAGCGTGATTTAACCGACTCAACGGTGCTACGTAATTTAGGTGTAGGTTGTGCCCATAGTCTTGTAGCTTATGAGTCAACCTTAAAAGGTTTAGATAAACTCGAAATTAATCGCAGCCGATTAGCTGCAGATTTAGATCAGTGCTGGGAAGTATTAGCAGAGCCTATACAAACCATTATGCGCCGTTACGGAATCGAAAAACCCTACGAGAAGCTGAAAGACTTAACTCGTGGCACAACGGTTAATCAAAAAACGATTGCTGACTTTATTGATACTTTAGCGGTACCAGATGCCGTAAAACAGCAAATGAAACAGCTCACACCGGCTAACTATATTGGTAATGCTGCTGAGCAAACTAGAGCCCTAGAAACATGGATGAGAAAATAAACCTTATCTCTGATGGCTGTTGGTTATTTGCTGATAGCACATTATCAGCCGCTGATTTTTTGCAATGTTTTTGGGGTAAGCAACCACTTTTTTTACCCCAGGCATTGCAACATATCAATGCTCCTTCTGTGGATTCATTAAACAAAGATACCTTATTTAAGTTACTTGATGACTTATCCCCTGAATGCCGTTTAATTTTAAATGCCGAAAAACTGGCAGATTATCAAGTGTTACACAGCCCACTAACCACAAAATCGATAGGCCATTACACCCAAGATAAATCATGGACGCTATTAATACAGGCTATTGATCAGTGGTTACCTGAGTTAACAAACTTTGCCCATTACTTTTCTTTTTTACCGTTATGGCGCTTTGATGATTTAATGGTTTCTATCGGTAATGCTGGGAGCAGCGTAGGGCCACACTCGGATAATTACGATGTATTTTTGTTACAGGTCTCAGGGGAAAAGCAATGGCACTTAGGGGCAACATTAGATAAGCCTCAACCCTCGCCTCATGCAGAGCTCAGCCTGCTGCCAGATTTTACTACACAGCAAACACTCACCTGTAGTGCCGGTGATATCCTTTATATTCCCCCAAAAGTACCTCATTTTGGCACAGCTATAACCGATAACAGTATTACCTTATCGGTAGGGTTCCGTTCCCCCTCGCTGCACGAGTCTTTAGGCAAGTTAAGTGATGTATTGCTTTACTCAAACAACCAACACATGCCTTTTTATAATGACAGTGGCAGGCTTCTAGAACCCCCCTCTGCTGAAATCTCCCCACAGTCATTAGCCTTTTTTCAACAATTAATACAGCAAGCGGGTGATAACACCGAGCTTTTAATAAAAACCTTAGGCTGTTTAGTTACCGAGCCGCGCTATCCTGAGTTAACTGAGATAGATGAATATGGTGAGGAAGATAAAGCGCCAATAGATGTTATGGAAAATCCCCTACAGCGAAACCCTCACAGCCGCTTTGCTTTTTTTATACAAGATAAATCACTGCTGTTATTTATTGATGGAGAGCAAACAACACACCCCCTTTCTTTAATAATACTTATTAGGTATCTTTGTGAGCATACTTTTTATGAGTCGCGCATACTAAAAAGTTATTTGATTAATACTGATGCTAAGGCTCTTTTTGATAATTTATTAAAAGAGCACAAGATAATTGTTAGAGAGAATAGTGAAAGCCATGCATGATATGCCTAACTATCAAGTGACCATCACCAGCTGGAAAGAGAGTGCTGAGGTTTTGAGTCGTATTCGCTCTGAAGTATTTATCGTAGAGCAAGGTATCTCAGATTTAGATGAGTGGGATTGGCTTGATGATGATGCGCTACATTTTTTACTTTACAAAGATGAAGACATTATTGGTTGTGCGCGGCTCTTACCTAAAGGGCAAATAACCCGTATGGCAGTCTTAAAACCTTATCGAAAAAAAGGTGCCGGACAATTTTTACTGCAATTTATATTAAATTATATGAAGCAAACAAACTGCCCTAACCCTTTTATTCATGCACAAATACAGGTAAAACCTTTTTATGAGGCAATGGGGTTTGTTAGTGAAGGGCCGACATTTAGTGAGGCCGATATTGACCACCAGCTAATGCGCTATCACGAAGAAACACAACAAAAAACCGCCGTAGAGTTTGTAAAAGTTGATGCTATTTTAGGTGAGACTGATGAAAAAATAGCAGTACGACATGCAGACGAATACCAACATTATGCTTTAAAAATGGCGCAGCAAACCCAGCGAATTATCCGAATTTTTAGCATTCGCCTTGATAGCCAAATTTATAACAGCCCCGCTTTTTCTGATGCGCTGTCTGAATTAGCCCGTAAAAATAAAAACACCCGTGTTGAGTTATTGGTTGTTGACCCTAAGCCTATCGTGCAACAAAACCATGCCTTATTAGCTTTAAGTCGTCGCCTACCCTCATTAGTACAGCTACGCAAAGTGGATAGAAAGCCAGAAGAATTTGATGAAGAGTTTTTGTTGGCCGATTACAGTGGCGTGCTTATCAAACCACTAGATGAACAAAGAGAAGGCGCTATTTTTTTTAATAACCGATTAAAAAACAAAACGTTACAACATGAATTTGCCCTACTATGGCAGAACTCTATTGATGATCCTGAATTGAGAAACTTATCTTTGGGTTAAGTGCATTAACTTTAGGGTTCGGGTAAGTCGATACCTACCGTATTATCCATATAAACAATTGAATAACACTTAAGTGCATCGCAGCTTTTGCCATGAAACACCGTGTTTTTACCAGTATTTAAATCAAACTCAAAGTTATGTGCTGGGCAACGAATGCTGCCATTAGTGACGCTACCAAATAATAAAGAGCGATCTAGGTGGGGACAAATACCATCAACCGCCCAAATCTTCCCCTCTTCTTGAATCAACAATATATTGTGCCCAGATAAACGAAAACCTTTACGATAGCCATCGTAAAGGTTTATCAGTTTTTCTAGTGGTACATACATCATATCAATGTAACCCAAGCATGCTGTATCAAGCCTGTTTATCTGCTTCTTCAGATAAAAACAACCAAGTTTCCATCACAGTATCTGGGCTTAATGAAATGCTGCTAATACCTTGCTGCATTAACCACAACGCTAAGTCTGGGTGATCTGATGGCCCTTGTCCGCAAATACCAATGTACTTATCAGCTTTACGACAAGCACTGATCGCCATAGACAATAGTTTTTTAACCGCTGCATTACGCTCATCAAATAAATGAGCAACTAAGCCAGAGTCACGATCTAAACCTAATGTTAATTGGGTTAAATCGTTAGAACCTATTGAAAAGCCATCAAAATACTCTAAAAACTCCTCGGCTAATAATGCGTTAGCAGGTAGCTCACACATCATAATAACCCGCAAACCATTCTCTCCACGAACCAACCCATTAGCGGTTAACAGCTCGCTCACTTGTTTTGCTTCACCGACGGTTCGTACAAAAGGAATCATAATTTCAACATTAGTGAATCCCATTTCGTCTCGTACTTTTTTCAGCGCTCGGCATTCTAATTCAAAGCACGGCTGAAAAGTATCGGAGATATAACGAGAAGCACCACGAAAACCAAGCATTGGGTTTTCTTCATCAGGCTCAAATTGTTGACCACCAATCATGTGAGCATATTCGTTTGATTTAAAATCAGACATCCGCACAATAACTTTATTAGGCGAAAACGCTGCGGCTAATGTACTAATACCCTCAACCAGTTTTTCAACATAAAACTCAACCGGTGATGCATAGCCGGCAATGCGAGTATCAATCACTTTTTGTAAATCGGCTGGCATCTTATCGTAGTTAAGCAACGCTCTTGGATGGACACCAATCATACGATTAATAATAAACTCTAAACGAGCCAAACCAATACCGTGATTAGGGTAAGACTGAAACGCAAATGCTCTATCGGGATTACCCACATTCATCATTATCTTAAAGGGGATATCAGGCATTTTACTCACATCACTTGAGGATACAACAAAATCAAGTAAGCCTTCGTAAACAAAACCGGTATCACCTTCGGCACAAGAAACGGTAACTTCTCTACCGGTTTCTAAAATACTGGTTGCATCACCACAACCTACAACCGCAGGAATACCTAATTCACGGGCAATAATGGCAGCATGACATGTACGACCACCACGGTTGGTGATAATGGCTGAGGCACGTTTCATGATAGGTTCCCAATCGGGATCAGTCATATCAGTAACCAATACATCGCCATCTTTTACTAAAGACATTTGCGATAAGTCATCAATGCACTTAACAGGGCCACGACCAATTTTTTGGCCAATACTACGACCCTCACAAATAACCGTACCTTTTTCTTTTAATAAGTAGCGCTCCATCATGGTTTGTGAATCGCGGCTTTTTACCGTTTCAGGACGGGCTTGCACAATATACAGTTTCTTATCATCACCATCTTTGGCCCACTCAATATCCATCGGACGGCCATAATGTTTTTCAATAGTCAGTGCTTGGCGTGCTAGCTCTTCTATTTCGTTATCGGTGATACAAAAACGCATTCTTTCAGCAGCATCTACATCGACAATATCTACCGAGCGACCTGCTGAGGCATCACTGCCGTAAATCATTTTTATAGCTTTGCTGCCTAAGTTACGGCGAATAACCGCAGGCTTACCAGCCTGTAGTGTGGGCTTATGAACATAAAATTCATCCGGGTTCACCGAACCCTGTACAACGGTTTCACCCAAACCATAAGAGGCGGTAACAAAAACCACCTGGTCAAACCCAGACTCGGTATCAAGGCTAAACATCACCCCGCTCGCCCCGGTTTCGCTGCGAACCATTTGTTGAATACCCGCAGAAAGGGCAACATCACAATGGGGAAAGCCTTGGTGCTCACGATAGGCAATCGCTCTATCGTTAAATAATGAAGCAAATACTTCTTTTACTGCATGGATAACGTTATCAAAGCCTTTAATATTTAAAAAGGTTTCTTGCTGTCCGGCAAAAGAGGCATCGGGTAAGTCTTCTGCAGTTGCAGAGGAGCGAACTGCGACGGCCATATTAGTATTACCGTCTTGCAGCTTTTCAAACTGTTGTTTGATTTCGTCAGCTAATACAGCAGGAAGCGGTGCGTCCATAACCCACTGTCTCACTTTAGCACCAACTTTTGCTAACTCGTCGACATCATCAACGTCTAAATTACCTAAAGCCTCATTGATGCGATCCGCTAAATTTTCGTGACTTAAAAACTCCCGATACGCTTGGGAGGTAGTAGCAAAACCCGTAGGAACCGTAACGCCTAACTCAGATAAATTACTAATCATTTCGCCCAATGAGGCATTTTTACCACCAACACGATCAACATCATTCATGCCTAATTGATCAAACCAGAGAACATATTCACTCAAGGGACACCCCCGTTAGGATTTATTTCGATATAATAAAAAAACTCACACTGAGCTGAGGGCGCCAATGATAACTAATTTGGCTACTAAATTCCTCAAAAAATAACACCAAGGGTTGATCATTATGCAAAAACGCACGGTTTTTTTTGTTTCAGACAGCACAGGCATCACAGCAAAAAAATTAGGACAAAGCTTATTAGCTCAATTTGAGAACATTGAATTTGAAAAAGTCGTGCTACCTTACATCGATAATGAGGCCAAAGCCCTCGCGGTTGTTGAACAAGTAAACAAAGCTTTTGAACGCGACAGCCTTGCCCCCATTATTTTTGACACCATTATTCAAAAGGATATAAGAAAGATTATTTCGCGTTGTAATGGTTTTATGGTTGATATTTTTACCGCCTTTTTAAAGCCTTTAGAGAAGGAGTTGCAACAAAAGTCTTCTTATTCTGTGGGAATGTCTCATCATGGTATAGAAAATGCTGAGTACAAAGACCGGATTAACGCCGTACATTACGCACTAGATAATGATGATGGCGCCAAACTCGATAAATACGGTGAAGCCGATATTATTTTAGTTGGTGTTTCCCGCAGTGGTAAAACCCCCACCTCCCTTTATCTTGCGATGCAATGGGGCATTTACGCGGCTAACTACCCATTAACAGATGATGATCTTGAAGACCTTCGCCTACCTAAATCATTAATCGCTCATAAAGATAAGTTATTTGGCTTAACTATCGCCGCTGATAGGCTTTCAGCTATTCGTAACGAGCGCAGAGCGAATTGTCGTTATTCCTCTATGCGTCAATGTGAGATAGAAACTCGTAATGCAGAGGCTCTTTTTCGCCGTTATGGTATCCCTACGGTTGATGCAACACACCAATCAATTGAAGAGATATCAACCCGTATTCTGATGGCAACTAATTTAGGTAATAACGACCGTTATTAATAGGTAACGCTGTATATAGTCCGCTCAATGAACATTATCACTTAGATAGCCTTTAATAAGCCTCTCTTTAAAGCAATACTTTAAATCAACAGCTTAAAAGCACCCATTAAATTAATACAAGTTTGTTAATTTAATGGGTGCTTAGTAATAAGTGTCGCCATCTTTTATTTTATAAACACGACGATCTCGTGTTTATAACCACAGAAACTCCACCACACAAACAAAAATGAGAATTATTCTTAAAAAGTAATTGACAGAGGATGAGAGTTATTTACAATTGCGAACGATTATCAATTGCAATAGGTTCTACCTCTTATGTTCAGCAAAAAACTTCTCTCCACTCTTATCGCCACCACTACGTTCACCCTTGTCTCAGCCCCTAGTTGGGCTGCTAAAGAGACTATGGAGGAAGTGATTATTACAGGGATTTCTGGTGCTGAACTTCCCCTATCTTCAATACCAGGGGCTGCACAGGTTATCGATAAACAAGCGTTAAATGAGCAAATGAAAATCTCCAGTGACATTGCCGACATGATGGCTAACCTGTTACCCGGTTACTCCCCTAGCAATCAGCTTGCCTCTAATTTTGGACAAAGCTTTAGAGGAAAAAAAGCCATTGTTTTAATTGATGGTGTATTACAAACCACCCCTATTCGAAATGCTTCCCGAGAATTTATGACCATAGCACCAGAGGCGATTGAACGAATAGAAGTGATTAATGGTAGCTCTGCTTTATATGGTAATGGTTATGCAGGCGGCGTGGTTAACTTTGTTACCCGAAAAGCCACCAGTGAACTTAGGGGTTGGAGTTCTGCGGAGCTTAATTTTCAACCTAAAGATACTAACGATACGGTTGGCTGGAGCGTTAACCAAGGGGTGAGCGGCCCCATTACCGGTAACTGGGATTTTGTTGCCAACTTTAATTATCGAGATACGGGCAAATTTGTTGATGCTGAAGGTGACTTACTCCCTGAGGATCAGAACGGCCAAGGCGGTTATGCTAACGGCAGTCAGTACGATATTTTATTAAAGCTTGGTTATGGGGAATCGGACAACCGAGTGGATGTTACCTACCACCGTTACCACATGGATAACGGCTTAACTTATGATCGAAAAATAGACCCTCTTACAGGCTTTACTGTGATTGATACGAGCAGTCCCTACACCGGAGATGACCCATCAAATGAGGTGGAATCATTGGCGGTATCGTGGAGTAAAGATAATGTACTCGGGCAAACATTTAAATTAAATGCCTCTATTGGTGATAACAAATATGAATACGCCACCACTGCGGTTAAATCTAAAAAATACAAAATAGTACCGTTGTTTTCTTATGGCACAAAAGATGATCCTTTTCGTGTTACTTACGGTATAGATTTTGAGCAAGATACCACTACGCAATATTTAAAAAATGGTTCTGGTTGTTGGATTTGTGATATCGAAAAAACCCAAATATCACCCTTTGCTCAAGCATGGTATCAGGCCACTGAAAAACTCGAGTTTCAGTTAGGTGTGCGTCATGAACAATATAGTTACGATATTCCTAATTACACTGTGCTCCGCGGCCCTCTTAAAGGACAAACCATTTTTGGCGATACATTAAAATATAAAGAAACCATTTTTAATGGCGGTATGGTTTTTCATGCAAGCGATGCCATTGATATTTTTGGTGGCTACTCTGAAGGCTATGCCGTAGATGACTTGCGTCGTTTACGTGGGGCAACTCAAAACCAAGTCAGCGCTTTAAAACAAGATATTCCAGCTACCAAGTCTCACAATATAGAAGTGGGTTTACGAGGCCAGCACCAATCCATTGCTTATAGTTTATCGTTGTTTAGAACCTTTAGTGAAAACGCCGCACACTACGGGCAAGAATCTAATGGAGCCTTCCCTAATGAGTTTCTTATCTATGCAGATGAAAAAATAAAAGGTATTGAAGCTACGGTTGATTATTATGTAACCGAAAACTGGAAAATCGGTGGCTCGTTTGCCTACTCAGAGGGTAAGTACAAAGACTCGCTTACCGGGCGTTACGAGGCACTTAATGGCTCGCGTATTACCCCGACAAAATACACCGCTTATGTACATGGCTACCTTACTCCTAACTTAGATGTTCGCTTACAAATGCTGCACTCCTCTGACCGTAATAAAGGTGATATGGCAGGCCCTACGGGTTATTTTTATTATGAGTCACCGGTGTCCTCTTACACGACGGCAGATTTATCCATTAACTACCAGCTACAACAAGGTCGCTTAGGAACGGTTGGGTTATCCATACGTAACTTAATGAATGAAGATTATGTCCCCGCCTCTGCACAAATTAACCAATCGCTTTTTATAACTAGCAGAGCAACTGCCTACAAAGCACAAGGGCGCGCTGTTACCCTTAGCTGGTCAAAAGAATACTAATGATCAGCACACATTTATGTAGACAATGGCACAAGTACTTAGGCTTAACGCTAGGGCTTGTGCTGTTATTTATTGCCCTCTCTGGGACGATTTTAGTATTTAAAGAGCAGTTAATAGCCCTTAACTTTACCCAGCAAATAAAGCCAATTAATTCTACTTACTCTATCGATAGTCTTGCTAAAGATTTAACAGCGATAGAAAAAAAGCATACTGCGGATAATATTTTTTATATCAAAACACCGACACAAGGTAGAGATTATTGGTGGGTAGTTGATACGGAGGAGCAGATTTACTTGTATTCTCCTAATACCCTTGCCCCCATTATTGACCGCTATTATGTGCTGCCTATTATTCATTGGTTACAGCATTTTCATACCGAGTTTTTAATTAGTAAATGGGGAACGATGCTTAATGCTTTACTCAGCATTGGCGTATTAGTTCTTATTATTGCAGGGTTTATGAGTTGGTGGCCTGGACGAAAAGGCTTTCGTTGGGTTTACCTAAAACAATTACCCAAAAATAGAGGCTCGGCCTTACGCACACACCGTGCATTAGGAGTTGTTACCCTACCTTTATTGTTACTCTCTTTAATAACCGGCGGCGGCATGAGTCTTCAGGGCGTTATTGGTTACTTTTTAAAAGCTGAGTCAACACCGCCTAAAAAAGCACCAATAGAAAATGGGTTACTACCCTCGAGTTCGATAACAGATTTACTACGTTTAGTGCAAGGTCAGTTTCCAGACGGCCAAATTACTATGGTGCAATTACCTAAGCAGTCAAAACCTGAGGCACGTTTTAGAGTAAGGCTAAAAGACGAATGGCATATCAATGGCAAATCATCAGTAACTATTAACCCTCAACAAAAGCAGCTACAGGTAAAACGGGTTACCGAGAATAGTAATGCCAGAAAAGTTCTTAATCTGTTCTATCCCTTACACTCCAGCTATGGGCTTAATAATTGGGTGAAAAGTTTGGTTGTATTAACTGGTTTACTTACTCTATGGCTTGGTTTTTGGGGCATATTCGCGTGGGCAAAAAAAGCAAAAAAAGCCTAAAACCTTATTATTTTGTGGATTAATACTTTCTCTTTTTTTTAAAAGAGTGTTATTTTATCTCCCGAATATAAACCATGGAGAAATATTCAGCATGAATTTAAAACAAACAGTAATCGTAGCAATACTTTCAACACTAGCCATCTTTGTAGTTGGCTGTAGTAATGAAGAGCCCACTACAACTGAAAAACTAAAAGAATCAGTAAGTAAAACTATGGATAAAGCCTCTGATGCAGCTAAAGATGCTGGTGATATTATCTCTGATGCGGCAGAAGATGCCGCTGATGCAGCAGAAGACGCCGCTGATAACGCCGGTGACAAAAGCAACAGCCTTCTCGATTCAGCCAAAAAAATGGGTGAGAATGCCGTAGATTCTGCTAAAAACATAAGCGAAGATGCGGTAGATTCAGCTAAAGAGTTGGGTGAAGATGCTGTAGATGCGACTAAAGACGCTGCAGAAAAAGTATCTGATAAAACAAGTGATGCTTGGGATAAAACCAAAAGCACTGCTAAAGATGCCGCAGAGTCTGTAGAAGATGCCGCTAAAAATGTATCTGAAGAAACTAAAGAAACCTATGAGTCTCTTAAAAAATAATCTTTAGTTACATTGTATAGACATAAAAAAAGCCAGATTTATTCTGGCTTTTTTTTATGTCTGCAGCATATTGATAAAAACAATATGGCCCTGTAAAAAAATAACACTTGGTAATCAAACCCGTTTGAGCAGTAGTTGTATTAACTGAGATTTCGCTACCTATTGCCACACCTACACCATTAAAACGCTGTGAATATACATCGTCTATCTCTCCATATGAGCAGAGACTAAACGCACCTATGTTGTAGACTATATGACTGACTTTTTGATTTTTACCAAAAATACCTGAATCGTGACCTTACTTTTCTCTCGGTTCACTTCTCATTATGTAGTAGGATATCTGCATATTTTTACTTATTTTAGGTGGCGTTATGATTCACTCTTTGATTATTAGTTTTATTGGCTCTGATCGCCCCGGACTTATTGAATCAGTTTCTAGAGTGGTTAATCGTCATGAGGGAAATTGGTTAGAGAGCCGTATGTCGCATATGGCGGGTAAGTTTGTGGGTATTGTTCGTGTTGCGGTTGAGCAAACAAAAGCCGAGCCTTTACGCAATGCCCTTTTACAATTAAATACTGATTCGTTTACCTTAACCCTTGATGAATCCACCCCTACCCAATCTAAAGAAGTGTTTACTACTTTTAGTTTAAGTGTATTAGGGCAAGATCGCCCGGGTATTATGCAAGAGGTTTCTGTGGCTTTGGCACAGTGCCAAATTAATATTATTGAAATGAATACCAATATTACCAGCGCCCCCATGACTGCCGAACCACTGTTTGATGCACAAGGGGTTATTGCTGTGCCACTAACAATTAAAGAGGCCGAGTTGGCCGATGTGTTAGATAAAGTGGCGAATGCATTAAATGTTGATATTGCCTTAGAGGTTAAAAATCCATAAGGCATACAGAAAAATTTAGTTAAAGCGCTGCCATATTTTTTTTAGTAAAAATCGAATAAGCGTTGCAATGAGTGCTAAAAAAATCATCGCCACCGCTAGTAATACGCTACTTAATAATATCTGTAGCATCACTTCGGTTTTTACTTCAAAAACAACAATGGCCCCATAAATAAGTGCAATAAAAGCGATTATCCCTAAAGCCACTGTTCGCCAGCGTTTTATAAATGTTAACCACTCACCCATGCCAATTACCTTCTGTATGATTCGCTTTGCCCGTTGGTTTTACAATAACACTACAAATAATAACACCACCTAACGCACAAGCAGATGCAAAAACAAAACAAGCTGT
>CBDUPS010000005.1:0-12541 GCA_965369155.1 uncultured Spongiibacteraceae bacterium | reverse complement strand
GTTTGACCCTTAACCCAAGTGAGCCATTACAGTATCGCCCTAGTTTTGATGCCCGTTCAACAGCTTTATCTCATAGCAGTTATCAGTTTTATAACGCCATAAAATATACTGATGGCAGCACCTTATGGCAAAAGTTACAAGAGCACTTGGCCAGCATTACAGATATTCATGTATCAGACAAAGGCCGAGCAGGCCAAATTGTACTTAATGCAGAAGATGAAAAAATGCAGGCCTTAGGTTATGTGGTAGAAAACCAATGGCTCGGTGCCGTATTGCAGTCAAGCTTAGGGCAGTATCCGCAAATAACGATTGCTTGCCCTGCCAAGGTGCAACAAATAAAAATGAATGATCAGGGTCAAGGCTTAGTGACCTTTGTGCAAGAGGAAGCAGAGCAAACCGTTTGTGCTAAATTAACGGTGATTGCTGATGGTGTGGAGTCAGAGAATTGTAAAAAATTAGGTATTGGTTTTGATATAAAGCCTTATCAACAGTCGGCTCTGATTACTAATATTACCTTGGGCAAACCCCATAATGGCGTCGCCTATGAGCGCTTTACTGAGCAAGGCCCTTTAGCTCTTTTACCCTTACCCGATGATCCGCAAAAAAATCCCCGTAGCGCTTTAGTGTGGACCGGATCACCTGACACCACACAAAAGCGCTATCAGTTACCTGAGGATGATTTTTTACAGCAATTACAAGAGTGTTTTGGTTATCGGGTAGGGCGTTTTAAAGGCGTATCTGAACGAGTGCAGTATCCTTTGCGTCGAGTGCAGGCAAAGGAGCAAATACGTCAAGGTATTGTTGTGGTAGGTAATGCGGCGCATACCTTGCACCCGGTTGCCGGCCAAGGCTTTAATCTTACTTTAAGAGACCTTGCCGTCTTGGTTGAGGTGATTGTAAGTAGCCTTAAAAACAAGCAACCTATTGGTAGTTTAGCGGCATTACAACACTATGAAGCAACCCGACAGGCTGACCAAGTATTAACCATTGATTTTAGTGAAAGAGTGACACATTTATTCTCTTATGTCTCGCCGTTGGTTGGTGCCGGTCGCGATATGGGATTATTGGGAATGAATTTAATAAAACCCCTGCGTTCTGCTTTTGTCCGCCAAGCGACTGGGCTTGCTGTTAAAAAGCCGGATGTTTTTTTGTAAATTAAGGAATGACTTTTAGTATGCCGGTAACACATTTTGACATTGTGATTGTGGGGGCAGGTATTGCAGGTAGCGCAATGGCGGCATTGTTAGCGATAAATAAAGCAACCGAGCATCTGCGTATTGCACTTATCGATACCAATGCTTTGGAGCGCGTTAGTGTTGATAAAATACCTCGAGAGTCAGTCTCTGATTTTGATAGCCGTGTTAGTGCATTAACCCTTGCCTCAGAAGATATTTTAAAAAATACAGGGGCATGGAATTATCTTAACCTTGAGGATTACTGCTCTTACACGGATATGCAGGTATGGGATGGTGAGGGTACTGGCACTGTGCATTTTAATGGGTTAGATGTACAGCAAAGTCATTTAGGCATGATTATTGAGAATAAAAAAATAGCCACAGCGTTTTTAATGGCAACAAAACAGCATTCACAAGTGACATTATTAGGGCAAACCAAAGTCGTTGATTTACAAGAGCCCACTAGTGATAACCCAAAGGCCTGTATTATCTTAGATACCAATCAGCAGTTAACCGCGTCTTTGGTAATTGGTGCCGATGGGGCGTTATCTCGGATACGTTCTTTAGCTGACTTTAAAACCCGAGAATGGGATTATCAGCAGTCGGCAATTGTAGCGACAGTGAAAACCGGTTTACCCCATAAAAAAACCGCATGGCAATGTTTTACCTCGGTTGGTCCTTTAGCTTTTTTACCTCTACATAGCGAGGTTGATTTTGAGCAATTCTGTTCTATTGTCTGGTCGGTTGATAATACAAAAGCGCAAGAGCTTTATGCATTAGGTGATAATGATTTTTGTGCGGCATTAACAGATGCCTTTGAGGGACGATTAGGTGATGTGAGTGCCTGTTCATCGCGACAAATGTTTCCACTAAAACAACGCCATGCCACAGACTATACAAAAAATAATGTGGTATTAATTGGTGATGCGGCGCATACCATTCATCCATTGGCCGGTCAAGGTATTAACTTAGGTTTACAAGATGCTTTAGTGTTAAGCCAAGAGCTAGGTAGATTGTGTGAAAGGCAGCTCCCATTAGGCGGTATCGGACTTAAACGCTATCAACGTAGACGTAAAGGCGATAACTTAGCCATGATGGCGGCAATGGAAGGCTTTAAACGATTGTTTTCTGAGGAGTCATTATTTATTCGTGCCATAAGAGGCTCTGGAATGAGTTGGTTTGATGAGTCGAGAGCGTTAAAAAAACATATTATAAAAAAAGCAATGGGGATAAAATAACCTGCTTTATGGTATAGATTTACCTAAAAGGCACAAGTAGAATGCCAACCTTTGCAACCGTTACTGTTAAATAAAGAGAGAAAAAATGAGTGAAACACCCGCTGATTTAAAATATGCCAAATCTCACGAATGGGCGAGCCTTGATGGTGATATCGTAACCGTGGGCATTTCTGATCATGCTCAAGAGGCATTAGGGGATGTGGTTTTTGTTGATTTACCTGAAATAGGCACACAACTGTCAGCTGGTGATGAGGCTGGTGTTGTTGAGTCGGTTAAAGCCGCCTCAGATATATATGCCCCAGTAAGTGGAGAAGTAGTTGCTGTAAACCATGACCTAGTTGATACTCCCGAACTTATTAATGATGACCCTTATGAAGAAGGCTGGTTTTTTAAGATTCGCGTTGATGATGAGAGTGAGCTAGACGACTTACTCGATGCTTCTGAGTATGATGCTGCTTGTGAGGATGAATAAATAAAGCGGTATACGAATGCCCCGCAGTGTCGGGGCTTTTTTTTCTGCAAGAGAAACACAAAATAGGATAGAAATAACCATGACTGCAACTTTAGAAAAGCTGGTGCTAAAAAAACAAGGTGATCGGCGAATTCGTGCGGGGCATCAATGGATTTATAGTAATGAGGTTGATACAACCTTATCTTCGTTACAGCAGTTTTCCCCGGGTCAGCAAGTTATTGTTGAGAACAGCGGTGGTAAAAAAATGGGCATCGCCTTAATGAGCCCTAACCAACTTATTTGTGCCCGTTTAATTAGCCGCAATGCTGATGTAGAGGTTAATAAGTCGCTAATAAAGCATAAATTAAATATTGCACTCTCACTACGACAGCAGTGCTTTAGCGAGCCCTATTACAGGCTTTGTTACGGTGATAGTGATGGATTACCCGGGTTAGTGGTTGATCGCTTTGCTGATTACTTGGTGATTCAAACCAGTATTCCAGGTATGGATAACCTTTTACCTGAAATTACCGAGGCGTTAATTGAGGTGTTAAAACCTCAGGGTATTTTGCTTAAAAATGATCAAAAATCCAGAGAGACCGAAGGACTAGAATCTGTCGTTGAGGTGGTTTTTGGGGATATTCCAGAGACGGTTTTAGTGAAAGAAAATGGTGCATCCTTTTATGTTGATTTAAAAGCAGGGCAAAAAACTGGCTGGTTCTATGATCACCGTACCAATAGAAAAAGATTACAAGAGTACGCAAAAGGTAAACGAGTACTGGATTTATTTAGCTATATTGGTGCCTGGGGTTTAGAGGCAATGGTGGCCGGAGCCGACTCACTTGTGTGTGTCGATCGCTCTGAAAGCGCCTTACAGCAGTTAGAAGAAAGTGCAAAAAATATGGGCTTTGCTGATTCGGTCACCACGATGCAAGGCAATATCCATGATGCATTACAAGTGCTTTTAGAAAAACAAGAACGCTTTGATATTGTTATTGTTGATCCACCAGCTTTTATTAAAAAGAAAAAAGAAATAGAAAAGGGCGTGAAGGGCTATCAAAAAGTCACCGAGCTTGCCCTGCGGTTACTTAACAAAGATGGTTTATTAATTAGTGCATCTTGTTCGATGCATTTGGACCGTGGCCGTCATGTCGATTTAGTACAAAAAGCGCTGCGTCATGTTGATCGATTAGGGCAAATTATAGAAGTGGGTGGTCAGAGTGCGGATCACCCAATACATCCTGCGATTGTCGAGACGGATTATTTAAAATCATTATTTGTACGGGTGTTACCAGCCGAGTAAAGCGTTAGCTTAAAGGATGATTTATGGATAAAAAAATCGTTGGCAAACAAGAGTGGTGTCGACTGGAATCTTTGAGAATTCCCGCGGTAAAAGCGCGGGTAGATTCTGGGGCAAAAACATCATCACTGCATGCTTATCAAATTGAACCCTTTAAAAAAAATGGTAGGCCTTGGGTACGATTTGCAGCACACCCGCTACAGAGTAATGCCAAAATTGCATTGCAATGTGAAGCCCCTGTGGTTGATCGCCGAGCGGTAAAAAGCTCAAGTGGTACAAGCGAGAAACGCTATGTAATTTTAACGCCTATTACCATTGGTGGTGAGACATGGGAGGTTGAGCTTACCCTAACCAATCGTGATTCAATGGGCTATCGTATGTTGCTAGGCCGTGAAGCCATGGCAGGCAAACTGATTGTAGATCCTGAATTGTCATTTTGTTTAGGGGATTATAAAAAAGAAGAAATTGAAAGCTTTTACAAAAAAAACACCAAGCCTCCTTCGGGTTTAAAAATTGGTTTATTAGCTAGTGACCGTCATTTATATTCTAACCAACGAATTATTGAGGCCGGTGAAGAGCTAGGCCATCAAATGGTTTTTTTAAATATTCGCCAGTGCTATATCAAACTCGATGCGGCCTCCCCAGAAGTGCATTACCGAGGCGGTGTGGTACTAAATGATTTAGATGCGATTATTCCCAGAATTAGACCCAGCGTTACTTTTTACGGTTGCTCGTTAGTGCGGCAATTTAAAGCGATGGGAGTTTATTCACAAAATAGTGCTGAGGCGATTACACAGTCCCGCGATAAACTTTATTCGTTACAACGTTTGCTTGAGAATGGTTTAGATATACCGGTAACTGGTTTTGCCAATTCGCCATTAGATACCGATGATTTAATTCGCATGGTAGGCGGTGCGCCACTTATTATAAAATTGCTTGAAGGGACACAAGGCACTGGTGTCGTTCTCTCAGAAACCAAAAAAGCAGCAGAAAGTGTGATTAACGCCTTTAAGAGCCTTAATGCTAATATACTTGTTCAAGAGTTTATTAAAGAGGCCAATGGTAAAGATTTACGCTGCTTTGTGATTGACGGAAAAGTGGTAGCGTCTATTCAGAGGCAGGCAGCCCCCGGAGATTTTAGAGCCAATATTCACATGGGCGGTATTGCTTCTGCGGTAAAAATAACCGCCGATGAGAGAAAGTTAGCGGTACAAGCGGCTAAGGTTATGGGGTTGGAAGTTGCTGGTGTTGATTTAATTCGCTCCGCAAATGGCCCGCGAATTTTAAAGGTAAATTCCTGTCCTGGTTTAGAGGCCATTGAGTCTTGTACTGATAAAGATATTGCCTCAATGATGATTAGAGCGATAGAGCGAAAAATTAAAAAAGCAACGTTATGACAGAAGATACAAAAGTAAAAATTAATAAAGAAACAGCCAAAGTTTATTGGCAGGAAATTCAATCTTTCTTTGCATCAGGCTCCGTTATTTATGTGAGTAAAACTTTGGATTTAGTTGAGGTAGCCTATCAAATAGCCAACAACAATGCTGAACAACTCAAATTATGGATGGCTGCTAATCAGGTTAATGTGGTAGAAGATAAAAAAGCGGCACTATGGCACGAATGTAATCAGCAGTTATGGGCTGTGGTGATTAAACCGTGGATTTTAGTGCAAGAGGTTTAAGTTTCAGATGAATAAAAAAAGCCGCTGATATCAGCGGCTTTTTTTATGGGCGTGTGACGAGATATAAATATGGTTACTTACAATACTTATCAACTACTTCTTGAGCATTCTTAGTAGAAGATAAACGCTCTTCTTCTGTAAGGGCTACTTTTTCACCTTGCTCATTCACTTTGCTAACAAAGCGTTGGTTGTTCAGAATTTCTAAGTTTTGACGTGCTTTTTCACATAGCTCGGCGTTATTTTTTTCGTTTTCTTCAGTGACTTTTTGTGAGGTTTCTTTAGCAGCCTTTTCCTCAGCCTCTTTTTTGTTTCTAGCTTCAATGGCCGCTTTTGAAGGGGCAACAGAGGGAGCTGTTTTTGCCTGCTTTTTAACTATTTTTTCTACAGATTCACAGTTTTTTGGTGGGCTCATTTCAAAATGCACGACTCCACTTGGGTCGATACATTTATAAATAACTAATTTGTCTGATAGAGCGTTGACTGAAAATAATCCAGTACAAGCCAAAATGATAAGGGTAGTCAATTGCTGAAAACGGGTATGCATAGGTGTTTCTCCACCATAGTTTGTTATTATTATCACCATGTTTCGCTAAACAATACAACAAGGTTTACATATATACAATTGAATAAAATTGGATTTGTAGGAAAGTTAACATAAGGGATTTCTTGACTCATAACCTCTATAGAGAGAGAATAAGCCGTTAGTTTTACTGAGTTCTTAAAAAGGTTGTTAATTACCATTGGCAATCAAGGATATATTTAGCGTAAACAGCGCTAATAGATGTGTAAGAAATATTAAACATACCGTTTAATAGGCCTGTCACAAAGAACCGAATCTAGCTTGTCTTTCATTGGCAAGTTACCTTCAATATTCCTTGGTCCCCCTTGTTATAAGCCCACCTTTTTAAGTTTTTTCTGATATAAAAAGAGGGTTCTCCCGTGACGATGTTATCTGGTGGCGATATGATCGCCCAAGCTCTTGCCGATGAAGGTGTAGAGATTATTTTTGGTTATCCCGGTGGTGCGGTTCTGCACATTTATGATTCATTATTTAAACATAGTGACATCCCCCATATTTTAGTACGACACGAGCAGGCAACAGCCCATGCAGCCGATGGCTATACACGGGCGACAGGAAAAACGGGTGTGGTATTGGTTACATCAGGCCCTGGGGCAACTAATGCGATTACCGGTATTGCTACGGCCTATATGGATTCTATTCCTATGGTGGTTATCTCAGGGCAGGTTGCCAGTCATTTGATTGGTGAAGATGCTTTCCAGGAAACCGATATGGTGGGTATTTCTCGTCCTATCGTAAAGCACAGTTTTTTGGTTAAAGAAGCTAAAGATATTCCAGTTATTATTAAAAAAGCATTTTTCTTAGCAGCTAGTGGGCGGCCTGGTCCTGTGGTTATTGATATTCCTAAAGATATTACTAATCCAGTAGATCGCTTCGAATATGAGTATCCCGACAGTGTCAATATTCGTTCGTACTCTCCAGTAGAAAAAGGCCATACCGGACAAATTAAAAAAGCAGTACAAATGCTTTTGGCAGCAAAGCGTCCCGTATTTTATACCGGTGGTGGTGTGGTTCAGGGTAATGCTTCCGCTGAGCTTACTGAGTTGGCCCAGTTACTGAATGCGCCTGTAACCAATACATTAATGGGGTTGGGTGGCTACCCGGGTATGGATCGGCAGTTTTTGGGTATGTTAGGTATGCATGGTACCTATGAAGCCAATAACGCGATGCATGAAAGTGACGTGATTTTTGCCGTAGGTGCTCGTTTTGACGATAGGGTAACTAATACGCCCAATAAATTTTGTCCCAACGCTAAAATTATTCATGTCGATATTGATCCCACCAGTATTGCTAAAACCATTGCGGCTGATGTTCCTATTGTAGGTATGGCTAAAAGCGTATTAAAGGATATGTTAAAACAAGTAAAAGCTGAATTGAAAAAAGACAGCTCTTTGCCAGACAAAAAGGCCTTAGAAGAGTGGTGGAAAACCATTGATCGTTGGCGTGCAAGCCAAGGTTTATGGGTAGAACCACGTTACGAGACAGGTGGTAGTTTTATAAAGCCACAAGAAGTTATTAGTGCCTTATGTGAAATAACCAAAGGTGATGCATTTGTTAGTTCTGATGTAGGTCAGCATCAAATGTTTGCTGCACAGTATTATCGTTTTAATAAACCAAGACGTTGGTTAAATTCTGGTGGTTTAGGAACCATGGGTTTTGGTTTGCCCGCAGCTATGGGTGCGCAATTGGCTTTCCCTAAAGCGGATGTAGCCTGTGTAACAGGAGAGGGTAGTATTCAAATGAATATTCAAGAGCTTGCTACTTGTACTCAGTATCGTTTACCCATCAAAATTATTAACTTAAATAATGAGTCATTGGGTATGGTTAAACAGTGGCAAGATATGCAGTATGGCGGGCGTTATTCGCATAGCACGACTTATAAAGATTCATTGCCCGATTTTGTGAAGTTAGCAGAAGCCTATGGCCATGCAGGTATGCGAATTGAAAAGCGTGAAGATTTAATTCCGGGTTTAGAAAAAGCTTTTGCCATGAAAGATAAACTCGTGTTTTTAGATATTGCCGTAGACCCAAAAGAACATGTCTATCCCATGTTAATAGCCCCCGACGGTTCTATGAAAGACATGTGGTTGAATAAAACGGAGAGAACATAATGAGACGAATTATTTCTTTATTAATGGAGAACGAGCCCGGTGCATTGTCTCGGGTTGTAGGTTTATTTTCTCAACGGGGATATAACATTGAGAGTTTAAGTGTGGCAGCAACAGAAGACCCTACGTTATCGCGCCTAACATTAACAACTCATGGGGATGATCGAAAAATTGAGCAAATCACCAAACAATTAAATAAGTTAATTGATGTTATAAAGTTGGTGGATTTAACCGGTGGCGATCATATTGAGCGAGAATTAATGCTGGTAAAAATCAAAGCCGTTGGTGCTTATCGTTCAGAAATAAAGCGCACGGTAGATATATTCCGTGGGCAGATTATAGATGTGCAACCTAATCTTTATACCGTACAGCTGGCGGGAATTAGTAGCAAATTAGACGGATTTCTTAATGCGTTAGGCAGTCAATATATCGTAGAGGTAGTGCGAACTGGTGTCTCAGGTATTTCTCGGGGGGAGAAGACATTGAGATTGTAAAAAAATGTGATGTTATTTAACAAAATCCACCAATAAAAAAACCAGCATTAAGCTGGTTTTTTATGGCAGAAAAAACAAATTATACGATTTTCTGCATATCAGTCATGTAGCCGCGTAACTCTTCACCAATATATTCTACGGGGTGATTGCGGATGGCATCATTAACGGCGATTAATATCTGGTTATCAACACCATTGTTCTTATTAGACAAGCCTTTACCAATCACATCAGTATCAATGCTTTTCATAAAGTCTGCTAATAATGGGCGAGCAGCATGATCAAACAAATAACAGCCATATTCAGCGGTATCAGAGATAACCACATTCATTTCGTAAAGTTTTTTACGGGCAATAGTGTTAGCTATTAAAGGAGTCTCATGTAGCGATTCATAATAGGCAGATTCTTCAACAATACCTGCTTCACACATAGTCTCAAAGGCTAGCTCAACACCGGCACGAATAAACGCTACCAATAAAATGCCATGGTCAAAGTATTCTTGTTCTGGAATATCTTGGCTGGTATTTTCTTGTTTTTCAAAGCCTGTTTCAGCAGTAGCTGCACGCCATTTGTGTAAGTTAACGTCATCGTTAGCCCAGTCTTCCATCATAGTGCGGGAGAACTCACCTGAGATAATATCGTCTTGATGTTTTTGAAACAGCGGACGCATAATCTCTTTCAATTCTTCCGATATTTCAAAAGCTACAATTTTTGCAGGGTTAGATAAGCGATCCATCATGTTGGTAATGCCGCCATGCTTTAATGCTTCGGTAATGGTTTCCCAGCCATACTGAATAAGTTTTGAGGCGTAGCCTGGATCAATACCTTTTTCTACCATCTTGTCGAAAGATAAAATAGCGCCTGTTTGTAATACACCGCAAAGAATGGTTTGTTCGCCCATTAAGTCAGATTTCACTTCAGCAATAAATGATGACTCTAATACACCCGCACGATCACCGCCGGTTGCTGATGCTAATGCCTTAGCAATATCCCAGCCTTTGTCTTCGGGATCATTTTCACGGTGAACCGCAATTAAAGTCGGTACGCCGAATCCACGAACATACTCGGCACGAACTTCAGATCCAGGGCACTTGGGTGCCATCATTACTACAGTTAAATCGTCACGAACCTGCATGCCTTCTTCAACAATATTAAAGCCATGTGAGTAAGCTAAACATGCACCCTGCTTCATTAAAGGCATAATGGCTGAAACAACGGCGGTATGTTGCTTATCTGGTGTTAAATTACATACCACATCAGCTTGGGGGATTAAGTCTTCGTAGTTGCCTACAGTAAAACCATTTTCAGAGGCATTTAGGAATGATTGACGTTTTTCGTCGATAGCACCTTGGCGTAATGCGTAAGATACGTCGAGGCCAGAATCGCGCATATTAAGACCTTGGTTTAAGCCTTGGGCACCGCAGCCAACGATAACAATTTTTTTGCCTTTTAAAATATCACAGCCCTCAGTAAACTCACTGCGATCCATAAAGCGACATTTGCCAAGCTCTTCTAGCTGTAAGCGTAAAGGAAGGGTATTAAAGTAATTAGCCACGGTCTTCTCCTCGGAAAATAATAAAAACAAAAATGTAGGCTGTGGACTATAGCAAAAAAAATAATTGCGTAAAGTGAAATAAAATCAACAACACGTTGCGTTATATGAAATAATGAATTATGGAGATAAAAGATTACCGTGCATTCTTAACTGTGGCAGATACCTTGCATTTTGGTCGTGCGAGTCAAATATGCCATGTCAGTGCGTCTACCTTAAGCCGTCAAATACAGCGTATTGAAGAACAGCTAGGACACACTTTATTTATTCGAGGTAATCGGCAGGTGACATTAACCGTTGCGGGGGAGCGCTTTCGTCAACATGCTGAGCAAAGTTTACAAAATTGGCGCGCCTTGGAGAGAGATTTATCCGCAGGAAAAAAAGATATTAAAGGCGTTCTTCAAATTTACTGTTCAGTAACGGCCAGTTCTCAGTTTTTATTACGCATTCTCAATGCTGTTCGTGAGCGGCATCCCGCTATTGAGTTACGTGTGCATACCGGTGATGAGGCGTTATCTATAAAAAAAGTAATGGCGGGGGAGGAAGATGTGGCGATTGCCGCAAAACCCGATGTACTTCCCACGTCGTTACTGTTTAATACGCTAGCGCGTAGTGCCTTAGTTTTAATTGCCCCCAATTTTTCTTGTCCTGTATCTGTATTATTAGATACTGAGAAAGATATTAATTGGAATGAAATTCCTTTTATCTTGTCTGAAAAGGGGCTTTCTCGTTATTACGCTGAGCAATGGTTTGCTTCTCAATCTATCAAGCCTCATTTATATGCAGAGGTGGCCGGGCATGAAGCTATTGTGGGCATGGTTGCCCTAGGGCTTGGGGTTGGTGTGGTGCCTGAGTTGGTGTTGGAGCAAAACATCATGCGGGATAAGCTGCGCATTATTGATGCAAAGCAATCCATGAGGGCTTACCATATTGGACTTTGTGTTAAAGAGTCCGGGCTTGATAATCCAACAACTCGTGCCTTTTGGGATTGTGCTATGACTGTTATACCCAAAGATATTTGATTTTTACTAGGTATTGAAAAAATTATGAATAATAACAACCACGATGTAGAGCCTTTAAGCTCTGCGAAGCCAGCGGCAAAAGAAACGCTACCCTTTGATGAAATGCTACCCTTTGATGAGCATGTTGAAGAAGTTTCTGAAAACGGTAAGCGGGTTCAGCGTAAAGGGGTTTATTTATTGCCTAACCTATTTACAACGGCGGCTTTATTTTCTGGGTTTTATGCGATTATCGCTTCTATTAATGGTCAGTTTGATGATGCGGGTGTGGCTATTATTATTGCCATGATCTTTGATGGCCTTGATGGGCGGGTTGCGAGGTTAACCAATACACAAAGTGCTTTTGGCGTTGAGTACGATAGTTTGTCCGATATGGTGTCCTTTGGTGTGGCACCGGCTTTAGTTATGTTTTCTTGGGCTCTTGCCCCTTTAGGTAAAATAGGCTGGGCGGTGGCTTTTTTATATGCGGCTTGTGCAGCATTGCGATTGGCTCGTTTTAATACACAGGTAGGTGTTGCTGATAATCGTTTTTTTACAGGCTTGGCCAGCCCTGCTGCGGCTGGTTTAATTGCTACGATGGTGTGGCTTGGTGCTGATATGGGTTATGCTCCTGGTGGGTTTTCTATTCAGTATGAATTTCTTTGTGCGTTTGTTACTGCGGTTGCGGGTGTCTTGATGGGGACCAATATTCGCTACTATAGCTTTAAGGGTTTTGATTTAAAGGGGCGGGTTCCCTTTATTGTTATTTTAGTTATTGCATTGTTATTCGCGATTGTATTAATTGATCCACCCAGTGTTTTACTGTTAATAGCAGTGACGTATGCATTGTCAGGTTTTGTAGCTACCTTTATAGAAAAAAAGAAAGAGCGCGCGAGTAAGTAGTTATTTTCATTCTTTCTAATTCGTTTAGGTAAAAAGAAGTATCATTTATTTTATTTAGCCTAAG
>CBDUPS010000004.1:0-12889 GCA_965369155.1 uncultured Spongiibacteraceae bacterium | reverse complement strand
GGCTGATGAATTAATAGCAGTAAAAGGGATTGGTTCGGCTACGGTTGAAAAAAACCGCAATCGAATTAAATTTTAGTTGTTACACTTAGCTGCCGGCTATAAGCCGGCATTTTATTATTTTACGAAAAAGCATGTATTAATGGGTATTCCTTACACGTTTCTATTCATTGTAGCTATTGGGCTGGCCTCAAGTTTTTTAACGATGCTGTTACTGGGGCACTATAAAAAAATAGGTATTGTTGATACACCTAATCAGCGTAGCTCTCATCAAACACCTACCGTAACAGGGGGTGGCTTGGCTATTGTTGTCATTCTTGGTATTTGTGCTTTTGTCGGGTTTTTATTTGATATTCTTTCACTGCATTTAACTTTATTTTTAAGCGCTTCATTGATATTGGCTTTCTTTTTAGTTTGGTTTGTTAATCTCTTTAACTTTATGGATGGTATTGATGGTTTGGCTGCCATTGAGGTGATTAGTGTTGTTGCTGGGATTTTGCTTATTATTAATATCTCCTCCTCTGGGGGTGCTCTTCTTGGTGATGAGTTTTTACCTCTGTGGTTATTATTAGCCTCTGTTATGGGTTTTTTGGTTTTTAATTTTCCCCGGGCTCGTATTTTTTTAGGTGATGTGGGGAGCTTATTTTTAGGTTGGACCTTGGCTTTGTTTGCTATTTGGTACTCCGTTCAAGGCTATACCAATCTATGGAGTTGGTGGATTTTAATGGGAGTATTTATTGTTGATGCCTCCCTGATGCTTTTGGTAAAGCTGCTACGGAAGCAGCATTTATTTGAGGCGCATAAAAGCCATATATATCAACAACTAGCCGAACATTATGGCTCTCATGTACGGGTTACTTTGGGTGTGTTAATGGTAAATGGGTGCTGGTTGCTGCCTTGGGCGTATCTGGCTCATCATTATTCAGCGTGGGGAGGGGTTATTTTGTTGGTTTCTTGGTTGCCTCTTATTATTATCGCTATTGCTATTCATCGGGGTCGCGGGGGAAAACAGGTTCGACCTGCCGCTTAAAATCTTGTAAAATCAGGCCTATAATAATAAAAACCTCTGTATTTTCCGGATGCCTACTTTATGTTTCGATGGCTTTATAGATTTGTCCAGACATGGTGTTCTGATATTTTTGATCGATTAAGTGATCACTCTCGTCATACTAAACAGCTAGTCCTTTTAATTACCGATATGATTTTTGTTCCGGCAGCCATGTGGCTAGCGTTAGCCCTGCGCCTTGGGCAAAGCGATATTCAATTTACCGAAAAAGAAATTATTGCCTGTGCTATTACCATTGTTATCAGCGCATTTACATTTTTACGTTTAGGGCTTTATCGAGCGGTTATTCGTTTTATGGGGCATCAAGCTGTTGTTGCCATTGCTAAAGGCGTTACCGTTTCTGCCTTAGTATTAACGTTAGCAATGGTATTAACACAAAGTTGGATGCCACGTTCATTACCTTTCTTGTATTGGCTTATTGCCTTTGTGTTAATTGGAGGGAGCCGTTTAATTATTCGGGCCTACTATCAAGGGCGAATGAATAAAGACTGCGATAAAGTTATTATTTATGGAGCGGGCACATCAGGTAGACAGCTACTTAGTGTGCTAATACACAGCGATGCGGTTCAACCGGTATTATTTATAGATGATGACCGTTCATTACAGAAGACGGTAATTAATGGTTTACCTGTTTATGCCTCAGAAGCACTGCCTGAATTAATAGCCCGTTATAATGTTACTGAAATTTTATTGGCAATTCCTTCTGTTGGAAGACAAAGACGTAGAGAAATTGTTAATAAATTAGTTGGCTTACCTGTACATGTTCGAACTACGCCATCTTTTGCTGCTCTTGTGCAGGGTAGAGCGCTAATTGGTGAAATTGAAGAAATTGATATTGAGGACTTATTAGGCCGCGATCCTATTTCGCCCCAACCAGAACTTTTAAAAAAATGTATTACCGGGCACACCGTTATGGTAACAGGTGCCGGAGGCTCAATTGGCGCAGAGCTTTGCCGGCAAATTGTTATGGTGAGACCAACCCGTTTGTTACTACTTGATGTGTCTGAATACTCGCTTTATCAAATTGAGCAGGAGCTAAGAGAGAGTACATTAGCCGATGATAATCCAATAGATATTATTCCTTTGCTGGGCTCGGTTAGGGATAAAGGTTTACTGAAACGAATCTTTTCCGAATTTAAGGTTGATACGGTTTATCATGCTGCGGCATATAAGCATGTTCCTTTAGTAGAGTTTAATGTGTCTGAGGGTATCTTAAATAATGTTTTTGGTACGTTGTATGCAGCTGAGGCGGCACTTGAGGCCAAAGTTAAAAACTTTGTTTTAGTATCAACAGATAAAGCCGTTAGGCCCACCAACATCATGGGGGCTTCTAAACGTTTGGCAGAATTAATATTGCAGAGCTTAGCAAAAAGACAAAGTAATACAGAAGAGAACACTTGTTTTTCGATGGTGCGTTTTGGCAATGTATTGGGTTCTTCAGGTTCTGTAGTCCCTTTATTTCGCAGACAAATAGAGGCGGGGGGGCCTGTTACGGTAACCCACACTGAAATCATTCGTTATTTTATGACGATCCCAGAAGCTGCTCAGTTAGTATTGCAGGCTAGTGCCATGTCCCAAGGGGGAGATGTTTTTGTGTTAAATATGGGTGATCCTATTCGTATCATGGATCTCGCTTACCGAATGATTCGTTTGATGGGGTATGATGTCAAAGATGCAGAGCACCCTCATGGGCAAATTGAAGTAAAGATAACAGGTTTGCGCCCAGGGGAAAAACTCTATGAAGAGTTGTTAGTGGGTGAGAATGTGACAGGAACCGGACATGCTATGGTTATGCGTGCTCAAGAAAACTGGGTTGATTGGGATGATTTGTCCGTGCTGTTAGATCGATTAATGAATGCCTGTTTACGCAATGACTGTAATGAAATTCATCAAATGCTATTTAGTAGTTGCGGCTACGTTAACCGTAGTGGAATGTCAGATTTACTCTGGCAGGCAACACAACTCGCACAAGCCGATAAAGTGCAAGCAAGAAAAAGTAATATAGCCCCTTTGTTTCCTAAAGATAAATAAATGAAAAAAATTGTTATTACTTTTTTATGCACGACCGTACTTGCTTTTGTAGGCTATGCCTTAGTTCCTGTGCTTATGGGAGAGTCTCAAGAGTCTATGCTGGCATTAAAGCGAATCGATCTTTCAGCATGGAGTATTCTCTTAGGCTTGTCTTTTTTCAATTATGCATTGCGTTTTTATCGTTGGGTTTATTTAGTTAAGCTGGCAAGCGGTGTGACGATTCCTTTAGGCAAACACTTTTTAATTTATCTCTCGGGCTTTGGTTTAACGGCTACTCCAGGAAAAATTGGCGAGGCATTTAGAGGGGTCTATATGAAACCCTTAGGTGTCAATTGGACCCAAAGTTTTTCATTGTTTTTTGTTGAGCGTCTGCATGATGTATTGGCGATAGTTATATTATCGTTGTTTGCTGTTACTTATTTTGATTCAGGCGTTCTTATTGTTGTTCTTTTTACACTGGCTATTTTGTTCTCATTACCTATTATTCATAGCCAAAAGCTACGGGTTATTCTTACTAACATAGCCAACAAAAACAACGGCAAGATATCAGCATTAATTTTAAATTTAGTCAAAATGCTTTCTGTATCAGCACCACTTTTAAAAAACAAACCACTATATATTGGGGCAATTTTAGGCCTTATTTCTTGGGGCGCAGAGGGGGTAGGATTATTTTTACTCTTACATTGGCTGGGGATGGATGTCTCGGTGGCTCTTGGGGTTAGTATTTATGCTATTTCGATGTTGGCAGGTGCCGCATCATTTGTACCCGGTGGGTTAGTCGGGGCTGAATTAGCTATGATAAGCTTGTTGGTATTATTAGGTGCTGATAGTCCAACAGCCTATGCAGCAACGGTTATTTGCCGAGTGGCTACGTTATGGTTTGCCGTGCTTTTAGGTTTGTTAGCATTTCTTGCATTAACGTTAATGGGTATTACCCCAGACTTTTCTCAAATAGAGAAACAAAAAGAGGCTTTAGATGAAAACCACTAAACCCTTGGTTATTGATTTAGACGGAACATTAATTAAAACAGATTTACTGTTTGAGTCTTTTTTATTATTGATAAAGAAAAACCCATTGTTTGTTTTCTTGGTGCCTTTTTGGCTTTTAAAAGGTAAAAGTTATCTTAAAGATAAAATTGCTGAAAAAGTGGCGATTGATGTAAAAACACTGCCTTGGAATCAAGAGGTACTGGCATTTATTAAGCAAGAAAAACAGCAGGGACGACATTTGGTTTTAGCGACAGCCTCAAACGAGCGCTATGCGGAAGCCGTGTCTGATTATTGGGAGGGTTTGTTTGACCATATATTGGCTAGTAGCGAAACCATTAATTTATCAGGCAAAACGAAAGCCAAACACTTAGTTGATCAGTGGGGCAATAAAGGTTTTGATTATATTGGTAATAGTCATGAAGACTTACCCGTATGGGAAGACTCAGATAAATCTTATGTGGTGAGCAATGATAAAAAACTGATTGCAGCCGCACAAAGAAAAGCTTCAGTAGAATGTGTTTACTCTATAGAAAAAACGACATTAAAAACTTGGATAAAAGCGATTAGGGTTCATCAATGGCTAAAGAATTTTTTAATCTTTGTTCCTTTATTAGCCTCCCATGAAGTAGGTAATGCTAGTTTTTGGATAATGAGTGTTTTAGCTTTTTTCGCCTTTAGTTTAACGGCATCTTCTATTTATATCCTCAATGATTTATTAGATCTTGAAGACGATAGATCGCACGCAACCAAATGTCATCGTCCTTTTGCCGCAGGATTAATTTCCCCGTTACTGGGTATACTTTGTTTTCCTGTTTTACTAACTATCGCCTTTCTGTTGTCCTCATTTATAGGGCTTCACTTTTTTATTACCATGTTCGTTTATTTACTGATAACTACGGCTTATTCATTCTATTTAAAACGCTTGGTTATTTTAGATGTGATCACATTGGCGGGTCTTTATACCGTTAGGGTTGTAGCAGGTGGTGTGGCTATTGCTGTTATGCCTTCTTTTTGGTTGTTTGCTTTCTCGGTTTTTATCTTTTTAAGTTTGGCGTTGGTGAAGCGTTACGTTGAGTTGCTGTCGTTAAAAAGTGCTGGAAAACAGTCGGCACGGGGTAGAGGCTATCAAGTTGATGATATCGAAATTTTAGCGCCGTTAGGCGCAGCCAGTGGTTATATCTCGGTACTTATTATGGCGCTTTATATTAATAGTGAGGCAGTAAAAGAGCTGTATCGTCGCCCTGAAATACTGTGGCTGGTCTGTCCTATTTTATTGTACTGGATAAGTCGTACTTGGATGATAGCCCATAGAGGTAACATGCACGATGACCCCATAGTTTTTGCAGCCAAAGATTTGGTTAGCCAAATAGTGGCGGTATTAATTTTAGCTACCTTTTTACTTGCGACTTAATAATAAAGGTAACGTGTATGGCAAAAACATATTCATCTTGGGGTAATTATCCTAAAGTTACCCAAGCCGGTTGTGAGTTAAATAATAAGCAGAGTCTTTTACCAGAGGGTTCCATTTTACCGTATGGTAATGGACGTAGTTATGGCGATAGCTGCTTAAATAAATCAGGCTTGGTTGTTAGCTCATCACGGTTAGATAACTTCATACACTTTGATCCTGAGACCGGAGTGCTGCGCTGTGAGGCTGGGGTAACGCTTGCCGCCATTTTAAATGTAGTCACACGACATGGTTGGTTTTTACCCGTAACTCCAGGGACAAAGTTTGTAACGGTTGCCGGTGCGGTAGCTAACGATGTACATGGTAAAAACCATCATTTAGAAGGGACCTTTGGCTGCCATGTAAAAGCCTTCGAGTTGTTACGTAGCGATGGTAGCAGGTTATTGTGTTCGGCCAATGAAAACCAAGAGTGGTTTGCGGCGACTATCGGTGGCTTAGGGTTAACAGGCTTTATTACATGGGTAGAGATACAATTAAAGCGCGTGACGTCAACCGCTGTTTTAGCTGAGACTATTAAATATCAAAATTTATCTGATTTTTTTACACTGTCCAAAGAGTCGGATAAAGACTATGAATATACCGTAGCATGGATTGATTGCTTAGCCTCAGGAGATGATCTTGGTAGAGGGCACTTTATTCGAGGTAATCATGCGCCAGCTAATGCACCTGTTCCCGAATCTAAAAAAGGCAAGCTGTCGGTTCCTTTTACTCCGCCGATTTCGTTGATTAACCAATGGAGCCTAAAAGCCTTTAATCACCTTTACTATGAACGACAACAAAGATCGTCGATAAAGCAGGTGGCCGCCTACGACCCATTTTTTTACCCATTAGATGGCATACATCATTGGAATAGAATTTATGGCAGAAAAGGCTTTGTTCAGTGGCAGTGTGCCTTGCCAATGGATGCAAGCGAAGATGCCATGCAAGAGATACTACAGCTTATATCTAAAGCAAAATTAGGTTCTTTTTTGGCTGTATTAAAAGTATTTGGTGAAGTGGACTCCCCAGGGTGGTTATCTTTCCCTATGCCGGGGGCAACATTAGCCTTAGACTTCCCTGTGAATAACGTAAAAACACTGCCGTTGTTAGATCAGCTAGATAAAGTTGTGGTGGCGGCGGCAGGGAGAATTTATCCGGCAAAAGATGCACGAATGAAAGCAGAAGACTTTCAACAATTTTATCCCAGATGGAAAGAGTTAGAAGAGAAGCGAGATCCTAATATCTCCTCTGATTTTTGGCGTAGGGTAACAGGAGAGGCAAGATGAATATTATGATTATTGGTGCAACATCGGCTATCGCGGTGGAGGCTGCCCGTATTTATGCGATGCGTAAAGACCATTTATTTTTAGTGGCAAGAGATGAGCAAAAGCTAGAAAGCGTTAAAGCTGATTTAATCGCAAGAGGTGCTACATCGGTTACAACAGCAGTTATGGACGCGGTGGACTTTGACAGGCATCAAGAGATTATTGATAGCGCTAACGATGCGTTAGGCTCTATTGATGTTGCCTTAATAGCCCATGGCACAACACCAGACCAAAAGGCCTGTGAGAGTGATGTTAATTTGGCGCGCCATGAGATTGACGTTAATGGTACGAGTGTTATTTCGCTGTCGACGTTATTGGCGACTGCTATGCAGAAACAATCTTACGGAACACTCGCGGTTATTTCATCGGTGGCCGGAGATAGAGGTCGTCAGTCTAACTATGTTTATGGCTCCGCTAAAGGTATGGTGTCTTTATTCTTGGCAGGCCTTAGAAACCGCCTTTCATCAGAGGGTGTTCATGTGGTGACTATAAAGCCAGGCTTTGTTGATACCCCCTTAACTGATGGGTTTGATAAATCAGGCTTTCTTTGGGCTACGGCACCTCAAGTTGGGGAGGGCATTGTTAAGGCTATTGATAAGAAACGCAACGAGGTGTATTTACCTTGGTTTTGGTGGGGTATCATGCAGATAATCAAAAATATTCCTGAGATGATATTTAAACGGCTTAATTTATAAGAGGTTTTTTTGTGGCTATATATGATGTATTTAATGGTGATGCGGACGGAATTTGTGCATTAATTCAGTTACGGCTAAATGATCCTAAAGAAAGCACATTGATTACTGGGATAAAACGAGATATCGCTTTATTGCAGCAGGTTGATGTGGATACGGCAACTGATGTTACGGTACTTGATGTCTCGATGGAAAAAAACATTAAGGCACTAAATAGCCTATTGGCTAAAGGTTGTCAGGTTTTTTATGTTGATCACCATCGTTCTGGAGACATTCCAGCAGATGAAAACTTAAATGCGATTATTAATTTAGCCCCAGATGTTTGTACTAGTTTGTTAGTTAATGGCTATTTAAAAAATAAATATGCTCACTGGGCTGTGGTTGGGGCTTACGGGGATAACCTAAAAAACTCGGCAAACTTATTAGCCGACCAGATTGGCATGACTGAGGACGAAAAGGCTCTTGCCGAGCGTTTTGGTATTTTAATTAACTATAACGGTTATGGCGCCCATGTTGATGACTTACATTTTCACCCTAAAGATTTATATGAACGTTTAGCGAAGCATAAAACGCCCCTTGATTTAATTAGCCATGAACCAGAAGTCTTTAAGAGGCTTGATGATGGCTATAACGGTGATATGCAAAGAGTGTCTGAGTTAGCCCCCAAAAAGGCGACTAATATCGCAGCAGTTTATATGCTGCCTAATGCCCCTTGGGCACGCCGTGTTAGTGGCGTGTTTGGCAATGACCTAGCGAATCAATACCCTGATAGAGCCCATGCAATTTTGACAGAGAAGCCAGAAGGTGGTTATCTTGTTAGTATTAGGGCGCCGTTGAACAATAAAACGGGCGCTGATGAGATTGCTTCACAATTTGCAACCGGAGGTGGGAGAGCGGCTGCGGCAGGTATTAATCATCTTGATGGGCCTGAATCAGAGCGCTTTATTAATCTATTTTTGGCCTTTTATGAGGCTCACTAGATATTAGAAATGACAAATTATCCCCCTAGAGTCATTGATATAGAAATCACTAATCGCTGTAATGCGCAGTGCAGCTATTGTCCGAGAGATAAAATGCCAGCACTTGGAGCGATTAGTAGAGAAACATTTAATACTGTTGTATCTCGTATTACTGAGCTTGAAGGTGAGGTAATGGTTAGCATGACGGGCTTTGGTGAGCCTTTTATTCATAAAGATTTTATGTTCTTTTTAGAAGAGTTAAAAAGTAAAGGTCTTTATACAATGTTCACCAGTAATGGTAGTTTGCTAACAGAAGAGAAAAGTAAAAAAATCATTGAGCTTGGCATTGATCGCGTATTCTTTAGTGTGAGTGACTTTGGTGAAGATTATAATCGTATTTATCAGCTTGATTACAATGTGACGCAACGAAATATTTCTCGATTTTTGCAGTTAAGCAATGGAAAAGTTCATGTGCAAATTAACATTGTGAATCATGGTAAAAATGCTGATCAAATAGAAACAATGAAAGCGCATTGGAAAAGTTTAGGTGCAGATGTTACCCATGAAATGAAGCTGGTTAATAGAGCTGGGGCTGTAGAATATGGTTTTTCTGGTTTATACGATTACACTGAGCAAGCCAAAAAGTTATTGCAAGAACATAATGTAAAGGGCCTATGTAGCTGGCCTTTAATGTCAGTTTTTATTGATTGGAAGGGTGAGTATTACCTTTGTTGTGAAGATTGGGAAAAGCGAGTTTCTGTTGGCTCTGTAGTGGAGTTGTCTATTGAGGAGGCCGATGTTTTAAAAATGCAGGCAGTCGCCAATGATAATCCTGCTTGTAAAGATTGCAGCGTTAACCCCATTAATCAAGTATCACAGTTTTTGGCAGAAAAAGAAGCGGGTAATATTGGTGAAAAACGTGTTTTGAAAAAAATCCAAGATTTAAAAGATGCAGATTGGTTAAAACCCGAAAAATTTTCTAGTGATAAAAAAATATTGGAGATGGTTAATAAATGAAACCACTACGGCGTATCGATATTGAGCTTACAAATCGCTGTAATGCCCAGTGTAGTTTTTGTCCAAGGGATAAAATGCCTCAGTTGGGATCTATGACTATAGAAACGTTTGAGCTGATTGTTAAACGTATTGTTGAGTCTGATGAAAATATTATTATTAGTTTTACTGGTTTTGGTGAGTCTACGGCACATAAAAACTTTTTAGATTTTTTTCGAATGAGTAGAAAGCATGATATTCCCGTGTCACTTACAACGAATGGCCATCTACTTACACCAGAGCTTAGCAAAGAGCTGACCGAACTAGGTCTTTATGATATCAATTTTAGTGTAAGTGATATTGATGAAGGCTATAAAATTGTTTATCAGTTAGATTATGTAAAAACCAAAAATAATATTTTAAGTTTTCTTGAGATTAACCAAGGAAAAACTTACACCAAAATTAATTTGGTAGAGCATGAGCTTAATATAGATACCCGAGATAAAGTTGAATCTTTTTGGATGGAGGCTGGGGTAGACTTTGTGCATCGAACCAAAATGGTAAATAGAGGCGGAGCAATTGAAAGAAAAGAATTTGAAGGAATGTTTAAGCGGCATGACGAAGCAAAAATAATAATAAAAGAGCGCAATATAAAAGGACTATGCTCATTACCGTTAGCCTCTATTTTTGTTGATTGGAAGGGCGAGTATTATTTGTGCTGCCAAGATTGGGAAAAAAGAATGCCCATGGGTAATGTTAAGAGTTACAGTATAAAAGAGATGGACCTATTAAAAATGCGTAAAGTCTTTGAGGGTAATCCAGTGTGTAATTCTTGTAGCCAGAATCCAGTGAACCTTATATCTCAGTGTATCGTTAACAAAGAAGAGGGGGTCATGAGAGAGGGTAAATTTAAGAAAAAGTTACATCATTTAGCAAGTGGTGACGCTGCTTGGTTAAACCCTAGTTTGCATGTGGGGGACAAGGCTATTGCTGATGAAATTATGAGTTGGATTGAGTAGTTTTTTGCAGTAAAAAAATGATTGAGAAATAAAAAAGGTCGCACTAAAAATAGTACGACCTTTTTTATTTGGCTCCGCCTGCTGGGCTCGAACCAGCGACCCAATGATTAACAGTCATTTGCTCTACCAACTGAGCTAAGGCGGAATAGCTTGTGGTCGCGTATATTACTTAGGTCGAGGGGGGGAGTCAACAGCCTACTGGCGATATTCCAGTTAAGTTGTGTTTTTTTATTTGTGTTATTCTGTTCGGCTTTCTTGTTTAGGTGTTTTTTATGACAAAAGCATTCAAAGTCGTGAGTAAATATAAGCCGGCGGGCGACCAACCTAAGGCGATTGAGGCATTGGTTGAAGGGTTAGAGTCAGGATTAGCTGCACAAACACTACTTGGTGTTACCGGCTCTGGAAAAACCTTTACCATCGCTAATGTTGTCGAGCGCTTACAGCGGCCGACTATTGTTATGGCACATAATAAAACCCTAGCGGCACAGCTTTATGGGGAGTTTAAAGAATTTTTTCCTAACAATAGCGTTGAGTATTTTGTTTCTTATTACGACTATTATCAGCCAGAAGCTTATGTGCCGTCTTCAGATACATTTATCGATAAAGATGCATCGGTTAATGAGCACATTGAGCAAATGCGCTTGTCTGCCACTAAGGCTTTGCTAGAGCGTAAGGATTGTTTAATCGTTGCTACCGTATCGGCAATTTATGGTTTGGGGGATCCTAAGCAATATTTAGCCATGATGATGCATTTAGATCGGGGTGATCGTGTAGACCAACGAGAGATACTCCGAAAACTCGCTGAGCTACAGTACAAACGAAATGATGTTGATTTTTATCGAGGTAATTTTCGGGTTCGTGGTGATGTCATTGATGTGTTTCCGGCAGAATCCGAAACCGAAGCGCTACGCATTGAGTTATTTGATGATGAGGTTGAGCAGTTATCGTTATTTGATCCCTTAACCGGTGAAGTGCTAAGGCGTGTTCCCCGTTATACCGTGTATCCTAAATCTCATTATGTAACGCCCAGAGAAGTACTGTTAGACGCTATTGATCGAATTGAGGTGGAGCTTAAAGAGAGGCTTACTTTTTTTCGAGATAACGATAAATTAGTTGAAGCTCAACGTTTAGAAGAGCGTACTCGTTATGATTTAGAGATGATGCGGGAGTTGGGTTATTGTAATGGGGTAGAAAACTATTCACGCTATTTATCAGGCCGAGAAGAGGGTAATGCACCACCAACATTATTTGATTACCTGCCCGATGACGCCTTAATGATTATTGATGAATCTCATGTAACGATTTCGCAAATTGGTGCTATGTATAAAGGCGATCGTTCACGAAAAGAAACATTAGTACAGTATGGTTTTCGCCTGCCATCAGCATTAGATAATCGTCCTATGCGGTTTGATGAATGGGAGACCATTAGCCCTCAAGCAATTTATGTGTCTGCTACACCAGCCAATTACGAAAGCGAAAAATCAGGGGCAATTGTTGAACAGATTGCTCGGCCTACCGGTTTGTTAGATCCAATCATCGAGGTGCGCCCTGCGGACTCTCAAGTGGATGATTTGTTGTCGGAGATTGCGCTGCGTGTTGCAGCGGATGAGCGGGTTTTGGTTACTACATTAACCAAACGTATGTCTGAGGATTTAACAGATTACTTTTTAGATAAAGGGGTAAAGGTTCGTTACTTGCATTCTGATATTGATACGGTGGAACGAGTAGAAATTATTCGGGATTTTCGTTTAGGGGAGTTTGATGTTTTGATTGGCATTAACCTACTACGAGAGGGTTTAGATATGCCAGAGGTGTCGCTAGTGGCTATTTTAGATGCCGACAAGGAAGGTTTTTTGAGCTCTGAGCGGGCGTTAATTCAAACCATTGGCCGTGCTGCTCGCCACCAAAATGGTAAGGCTATTTTGTACGCAAATAGAATAACCGGTTCCATGGAAAAAGCGATGAAAGAAACCCAGAGACGACGAAAAAAACAGGAAGCCTTTAATACAGAACACAATAAAGATATTATGGAAGGCGCTCGATTAACAGGTAAGAGAAGCGCCGATAAAACCAAGCCTATTAATTGGCAAGAAATTTCAGTATCCCCTGAATTAATGACAGCCAATGAATTACTTGCTGAAATATCAATGCTTGAGAAGCAAATGCATCAACATGCAAAAGACTTGGAGTTTGAGCAGGCAGGCGCATTAAGAGATGCGATTGGGGTTTTACGAGAGCACCTAAAAACAGCAAGCTAAACAAGTAAAACAACGGTTGTGGCTTGTGGCAAGCATCGTTATAATCTTTCGCTCTTTAGGCACGTAGCTCAGTTGGTTAGAGCACCACCTTGACATGGTGGGGGTCGTTGGT
>CBDUPS010000003.1:0-15228 GCA_965369155.1 uncultured Spongiibacteraceae bacterium | reverse complement strand
GCACATACCCCCGCAGACACGAAGCGAATTTAATAGTTCTACCTGACTACAACGGTGCTCGGAACAACGTGAGTCCATAAGGACTAGGCTTGCCACAAGGGCTCAAGAGCTCCATTGTAACCGGGTATTCGGCATTTATGCAAGTGATACTTTTCATATTTTTGATGCTTTCATGTTGTTGCGTTAAATGCCAAAAACAGGCTTAAACACTCGCTATGTATTGAATCTGTAAGATTCTACATAGCGAGGGTTTGCGCGCAAAAAAATCCCGATATTTTGCCCCTATTTTTCTCGCGGTGTCTCCACCGCATAGGGGGAAGATTGAGGGAATTTTTTTAGAATTTAGTTTTGCATATGGTTTCTGCCGAATTCTCACAATACAAATCAACAAGTTAATTTTAACATTTTCAACATCGACTGGTTACACTGTAACTTTGCGTGTAATGGTTTTTTTTATTTTAAATGTATGAGAAAAACAGAGAGAATTTAACCAGGAATGTTCAAACGAACATTACAAATAATTAATTAAACTTATGTTAATAAAGCAATTTAATTAAGTAATAAATTTTGCTACATTCAGATATAACAAAGCCCAAGGTCGTAGGACTGCAATCCTCGCTCGGGCTTTATCACTTATATTACAGGGATATTTTATAATGATAATTCGAATTTATCAACATAAACACCCCCATTGGGCGGTGTTATGCAAGCAATTCTAAAAGAATACATTAAAGATTCACTTTTCACTCACGTTCAGGTCTTACCCGAAAAGAACTCTCCTAGTTACTGGGTTGAAGCTGACCAAATTTACAATTTTGAACGAGTAAAGTTACACCTTAACAATCGTCATTTCTTAATGACTGATTATGATACTCCACTTGTTAATGCCCATAAACTCTATGATATAGAGCCTAACTTTGTGATTTATAATCCGATAAAATGCACCCATCAAGCGTTTTGGTTGCTAGCTGCACCTGTGCATTGCCAAAACAAAGAGTCTTGGGCATACCGCTATTTGAGGGCCATAGAATCGGGGTATGATTTCAAATATCACTGCGATTTTAATTTCCAAAGAGAAATACACAGAAACCCGTTGTTTTATGGGAGTGATATCGAATTTTTAAATCTAAACAGGCATACGCTTAAGGAGTTGGCTGAGGTTATTGAACTCAACAATGCAATTCCTGATGTAGAGAAAAAGCGTTGTGACGATGCAGAAGGTCGAAATTGCGCATTATTTGATGAACTCAGGGTTTGGGCTTACAAGCAAATTAAAACCCTCTCTAAGTGCGATTTTGAGGCTTTCACAGCACAATTAACAATTAGAGCTAATCGATTAAATACATTCCCAACCCCCTTGCCTGCGACAGAAATTAAATCAATAGCTAAATCTATTTCCCGTTTTTGTATTGAACGATTAGACAACCATGCCAAATTTAGCGCAAAACAGGCTCGTAGAGGCGCGATTGGAGGAAAGATTAGCAAAGGTGGGGGCCGGCCAAAAAATTTAAATATGGAACTATGGGAATCTATACATGTAAAGAAAAAAGAGGGTTACCCCAATCGGGTAATTGCAGAAGAACTTTCAATTTCAGCTAGTACAGTTAGTAAATATTTAAAGCGTGAAAAATAGTGATCGCGAAACAAGCCATATCAGTTGATCCCCCGAAGGGGTGATCTGGCATCGCCAGATCTTTTTATTATTAAAGATCAAAAGCGCATTAATTTTTTAACTCGCGACTACGTGTACAAACGGAAATAAGATGTGTGATAACGGGTTTATCGTTATCCACACTTATTCCGTGGTCTGCGTAGCAGATGTGCCCGTAGTTGAGCGAGTACCCCGTCCTCACATTTTCTCAATCTGATAAACAGCACCTAACATTTAAAATGTAAGAAACACAGTTCGCTAAGTTACATTGCAACTATCGCCTTGCGCCATTTAACCTTAAGGGTTACACTGTAACCTAACAGGGCTGTGCTCGTGAATATGAATAAAGGGGCTTCAATGAAAAATATTCAACATTACCAGATTTTTCTCGATGAAAATTTATACCCAAATCAAATTAATTGGATCATTAAACAGATCGAGAGTTGCAAGGATGATTCTTTTAAGGACATTGAACAAGCTAGATCTAAATTGGATGAAATAACGATTATCCGATTAGAAAAAAAACAGCCTAAGAAACAGTTACAGAGTAACTTAAAGCTGGCTGAACGTAATTTACACGGTTTTCGTAACACTTTCTTAAGCGAAGCGGGCTTTTCCAGGTTAAATACCACATTAAAAGTGGCCCGGAAAAGACTTTCAGATAAAGAAGCTGGAGCAAAAAAACTTGATGTGACCGTGTCACCAGAAGTCTTTGAAAAATTGAATGAGATCGTGAACGACACCGGCCTGACGAAAACAGCGATCATTGAGGATCTGATCTTAAATTATAATCCTCGTTTAAATTCGGATTATGAAGAGAAACAGTTAGAGCTTGATGTGCCTGATCCAGACGTGAAATGGAAAGTTTATACGCGCTTCTCACAAATCAAAAAGGGAACATTGATGCGCTCTATCAATAGTAAAATTGAATATACCGTCACTGATTTTGACGATAAAACCATCCTGTTTGACAATGACAGTGAGCTTGATGCCCACCATGGGAAAAACCGATATGAATTTAGCAATGGTTAATTAATGGGTTACATTGTAACCGTTTGGGTGGTTTTTGTTATTTTTAGCGTGTTGGGTACAAAATCTAACTGAAACGGAAAAGTGACATTTAGCTCAATATTAATGATAAAAACAGGCAAAGTTAAGTAGGCAAGGATTGCTATTAAATATCCTTTTAAAGGGCTTAAATTGGCGTTTTCGAGGTCTTTTTTTTATTAAATTCTTATTTTAAACATTAAAAATGCCTATTTACCATAATAGATATTTTCTGCATAACGTTTTTGTCAGTATAAAGTGAATCGTTTATCATAGGCTTGAACTTATACTTAGGGAATCGTTAAATGACAAGATGTACAGCACCAGTAAATGGTCACCGAACAGCAAGTGCTAGAGCTAACTGTCCAGCATGCAGTAGTCGTGGGGGCTACAGTTCATACTCTTCATACTCTTCATACTCTTCATACGGCGGAAGTAGTAATAGCTCAAGCGGTTCAAGTTCAAGCCGTCCTAGGCCTAGTTGGTCAAGTCCAGGCTCCTCTGTGGTTTATACACAGGCTGAAATTAGAACTCTTACCCCTGTACGAAAAAATGTAGAGAGACGAGCTTCTAAACCTGATCTTCGTGATGTGTTCCTATGTCACGCTTGGGATGACCGAAAGGGGATTGCCAAGGAGTTACATGACTTACTTGAAGCTAAAGGTGTTTCAGTTTGGTTTAGCGAAAAAGACGTTTTGCTCGGCTCAAATCTAATGCGTGAAATCGATAAAGGTTTAGCTAAATCAAGAATTGGAATCGTCATGGTAACTCCATCATTTTTGAAGCGCATAGCTGGAGAGGGTGTCGCAGATAAAGAGCTATCTGCTTTACTCTCTACTGATTTGCTCATACCAATTGTCCACGATACTACGTATGACGATCTTCGTGATGTAAGTCCGTTACTTGGCTCTCGAAGTGGTTTAGACACAGCAGAAGATCCAATAGGTAATGTTGCTAGTAAACTTGCAGAGTTAGTAGAGCTCTAGCAAGTGACTATGGTTCGTTATTTACCATAACCCTCGAACTACGAAGTGCTAAAAGGCCACCGATTGGTAGCCTTTGTTGTATTTAAGGCTCACTATCATAAGGTTACGCTGTAACTCATTTTATCTATTGCTTTAGTTCCCCTAGCTATTCATCAAACAATGACTCAGCCCCAATCAACGGGATAAGTCGTAGTAAAACGTCTTCCATCACACCACTTTCAGCCGTAGTGATTTTTTTAGCGTTACGGTCTTTCCACGACAATGTTTGAATTAAACTTGACGCGACAACGCTAGGCTTATCCAAATTATTTACGGGCACTTCAGTAGCCTGACCGCGAATACTTGTACTGATTGGACAGCAGATTAGTAACCCAGTTTGTTTGTTGTATTCTTTGCTTGAAAGCACTAAAGCAGGTCGAAATTTACCGATCTCTTTTCCTTTGACTGGTTCAAAGTCCAACCAAATAATATCGTTACGTTGAGGTGTAAATATTGCCATTACTCGGCTAACTCCTTGCCAGAAACAATCGCCAATTCATCTGCATGAGCCGTGTGAGCATCTAAGCCTCTAAGTAGTTCCATTTCACTAAACGGGAAGTGTTTTTTAGGGCGTTTAACTGGCTCAATAATGAGCTTGTTACCGTCAGACTTCACTTCAATATCAGACCCTACAACCAAACCAAGTTGCTTGATGTAAGTGGCAGGAATGATATTACCAAGGCTATTTCCTATTTTTCTTATTTGAGTACGCATATTTCACCTCTGAGTGGGTACGTTGTTATAACTAAATAAAGTATATACGCTCCCACCAAAGTGTCAACATTGTTATAACAATAAATTCTCAGCTACTCTTCAATTAAAGACTCAGGGAGAAACAAAGGAGAAACAAAGAGATCAAACTATTTTTTTGTCTCCCGACATCTCGTTAATTTTAAAATAACTCCATAGCAGCTATTCCAGGTGTTTCTTTTAGCCGGAAACGAATCGTAAAGGGAGTTAATTAAAACGTCTCATAGTTCGATTTTAAAGGTTGTTTTTCTGGGGGATAATGGTTATTTAACATAAGCGGTATTTTGCGTATTTTCTTTAGATTCATACCTGTAATATATATATAAAGCATTTCTGTATTAATGTGTTACGTTAAACTCAATATTTTATATCAGAGAATTAAAGGTAAGTTATATGCATGACGAAATAACTATTAAGCATAACAACATATCAGTAACTGCATCATATTTAGTAATTGGAGACACACTCACTGTATACCTTCCTGATGGCAGTATTAGAGAGACTCAACTAAGAGGATTAAATTGCGAATCAGCGGCTAAATTACAGCTTAGAGCATATTTAAAAACACATAAAAAAATATAAATCACCAACTAGATGGATTTTGAATAGTAAAATTAGAAGGTATGTACGTGGCTAAAAAAGAAGTAAAAACAGACTACTGGGTAAAAGGTCTATTAGATGATGCTGTTGTTAAACTTGAACCTCAAGGGAGTTCAATTGTAGAAATAAACAATGCACTTAAAAATGCGTCAAAAAGTGGCACAGGGAAAGTTGGTTTCCCTGAGTTTGTCGGAGTTGTTAAAGACTTTCTAATTGTCATCGAAGATAAAGCTGATCTTTCAAAACATATTAAGTTAAATGATAAACATTTAATCAGTACAACAACAAAAGATATAAAAAATTATGCTGTAAACGGAGCTTTATTTTATGGCCTGCATTTAGCAAAGAATACTTCATATAAAAAAGTTATTACATTTGGTATTTCCGGTGATGAAAAAAAACACCGGATCAGCCCTATCTACTTAGATGAAACTGAATATTATAGAGAGCTGCCAGATGTAGAATCGTTCATTACATTTAATGAAGATAATATTGACGAATACTATATTCGTGAAATCTTAAAAGAAGAAACAGACGAAGATAAAGACGTTTCTGAAATATTAAAGGATGCGGCAGAGCTTCATGAAGCTTTACGGAATTATGGTTCATTAAAAGATATCGATAAACCATTAGTTGTTTCAGGTATATTATTAGCACTTAAAGAAGCTGAATTTAGAAATTTTTCTGTAGATAAGCTCACGGGCGACAGCATTAAAACTGATGGTGATAAAATTTATGATGCTATCAATTCAAACCTTATTCGAGCTAATGTTTCACCTGAAGTCAAAAAAGATAAAATATTACATCAGTTTTCTATCATAAAAGACACAAAAGTTTTAAATGAAAAAAATGAAAAATTAGGTAAAACCCCACTACGCTATTATACAGAATTTTTGAATGAAAAAATTTATCGGAACATAAGGTTTGTAAATTCATCTGAAGACTATCTAGGACGATTCTATGGCGAATTTATGTCTTATTCTGGAGGAGATGGTCAAACATTAGGGATCGTTCTAACACCTAAGCATATCGCTGATTTATTTTGTGAACTTACTGATCTTACCGAAGATGATGTTGTTTTAGATCCTTGTTGTGGTACTGGTGGTTTTTTAGTAGCGGCTATGCACTATATGCTATCGCAAACGACTGATGATTATAAGCGTAAGCACATTAAACAAAAAAGCCTCCATGGATTAGAATTACAGCCTTATATGTTTACTATTGCCACCACAAATATGATTTTACGTGGTGATGGTAAAAGCAATCTCATAAATGAAAATTTCTTAAAGCAAGATAGTAATAAGTTACAGTTAAAACAATCAACTGTAGGAATGATGAACCCTCCTTATTCTCAAGGTTCTAAAAAAAATCCAGATTTGTATGAATTATGTTTTACAGAACATCTTTTAAATTCATTAACAATCGGTGCTAAAACTATTGTTATTGTACCTCAATCATCTATGTCAGGAAAATCAGCCGAAGAAAAACTTCTTAAACAAAATATTATGAAACACCACACTTTAGAAGGCGTTATTACACTTAACGGCGATACATTCTATGGTGTGGGTACGTTGCCTTGTATAGCAATATTCACTGCTGGTGAGCCTCACAAAAAGGATAAGGAAGTTAAATTCATTAACTTTAAGGAAGATGGGTTTATTGTTAAACCACATATTGGTCTAGTCGAAACAGAACAAGCTAAAGACAAGAAACAGCATTTATTAGATGTATGGTTTAATAAAATAGAAGCGGAGACAAAATTCTGCGTAAAAAGCACAGTTGAAGCGACAGATGAATGGTTACATGGGTATTATTATTTCAATGATGATCCAGCTATAGATTCAGAATTTGAAAAAGTAATTGAAAAATACTTATCATTTGAGTTTTCTTTATTTATTCAAGGGAAAGATAATTTATTCTCAGTATTTGAAAAACTTGAATCTAAAGAGATTGATTCACTATCGGATAAATCATGGAAAGAGTTTTTTTTGACGGAATTATTTCCATCAATTCAACGTGGAAAAAGATTAAAAAAAGCAGATCAAGTTTCAGGAGATACCCCATATATTTCATCTACTGCTATGAATAATGGTATAGACAATTATATATCTAACAGTAATAGTGTGAGGTTATTTGAAGATTGCTTAACCATTGCAAACAGTGGTAGCGTTGGCGCAACTTTCTACCATGAGTATGAATTTGTAGCAAGTGATCATGTAACACACTTAAAGAATGACTCATATAATAAATATATTTATTTGTTTATGTCAGGGTTAACTAATCGTTTATCTGAAAAGTATAATTTCAATAGAGAAATAAATGATCCTCGTATATCAAGGGAAAAAATAGTATTGCCTATCAATGATGATGAGAAACCTGATTACGAATATATGGAAAAATACATTAAGAATGTAATGATAATTAAATATAAAAAATACAAAGCTTTGTTTAAAAAATTGAAAATTTAAATAATCCCAAAGGGTGACAACTTGGAGGCTACCAAAATAGGTGGATTTTTTTGTACCCACACAGTGAGAGTTACACCTTTTTAAAAGTAAAAGCGCTTACTCGCTTACTATTACTTTTTTACTTCACTCCCTGTCTCAATTAAGCAATAAAAAACTGTAAAAACAAGCTGATTGACAGCCCGATAAATTGCTACTGTTATTTAATTATTTCGAATCATTAATGGTCTCTGTAATGTCAAAAGAAAGTTTAGTGGTGGGTGAATTCCACATAGATACAAGCCTAAATAGATTAACCCTAGGGAACCGTATGGTTTACCTAGGCCCTTTACGTACATCACTCTTGCATTGTTTATGCAAAAATGTAAATACAGTGGTAACTCGTGAAGCTCTTGCTCAACTTGTATGGGGCCGTTCAGTATCAGCTCATACGATCACTCAACACATCTCCCAACTTCGAAAAAATATTGCTACTTTGGGTCTGCAAGGTTTAAATGTACTTACCATTCCCAAGCGTGGTTACAGTGCTCGAATAGAAAGTGTTAGTCTCTCAGTTGAAAATCAAGTATCTAATATTAAACCGGAAAAAATTTCAGATAAGACAATCAATAATATGAGAGTCTTAGTTGTTAAAGCAGAAGATATTGAACGTAAGCACCTAATTGAGCAATTGGAAAGCTTAGAGGTTACTGATGTTGAAAGTGTAGCAACAGCAACTGAAGCTGAACGTTTATTTGCACTACGAGATTTTGACCTAATTATTGTTGATTCATTACTTGCAGAAAACGAAGGTCTTAAGTTAATAAAACGTATCCGTACTGGACAAACAGCCACTTCCGCTGATATCTGCATCTTAAGCACACATTTTGATGCTCAGCGAGAATTAATAGGTCTAAACTGTTTATTAGATGTCCAAGGTTTGTTGTTAAAACCATTTGAAATAAATCGTTTAAAACAGATGTTAATGGTTGTAAATAAATCAAGTGTAGTTTTAAAACCACAGGCAGCCTATGAGCTTGTGCCAACAGATGTTCTAAAATATACTGAACCAGTAAGAGCAGTTAACTAATAAGGTTATTTATTCCCAACGCACTTTATGTCTTTCAGCTAATTAATCTCTAGTGGAAATGCTAATTTTTAGTTCTGTAAAGCGCTTTGAGGCCAAAGTGCCTTATGTATATAAACGATATTCTAAAAGGCTACCAATCGGTGGCCTTTGTTGTATTTACGGCTCACCATAATTAGTTACACTGTAACTAATTTGATGTATTACTTTAGGTTCCATTTCCTGGTTAATTTCAAAATAACGCCATAAAGGCGATCTTAGGTATTTCTTTTAGCAGGAAGTGAAATCTAAAGAGAGTTTATTAAAACGTCTTATAGGTCGATTTTGAAGGCTGTTTTTTTGGGAGAATAACGGTTATTTACCATGAGCAGTATTTTGTGCATGTGAAAGAATCACTCGAATTTCATTTTTTATAAGATCCCTCTCCCAAAGGAAAATACATACTGTTTATACTTACAATGACTTAAATGGAGCAAAAAGGCACATATAAGACGCACTCACACTATCGCTCACATAACCATGGCGAGATATCAACATGCCTTTATTTTGCTTTATTTTGCTTTATTTCATGAGATCTGCTTGGGATTCTTAGGTTGGTGATGATATAATAATGAAATTAAGAACAAAAAAAAACTGTTTAACAAAAATGCTAAACAGTTTTTATTTGGGTTTGGTTTTATGATCAAATCATCTTAATAAGAGATTCAAAAGTAAAACTATAACCGTAGTGTGGTAACTCGAATTATATGTATTTTGCTTTTGATGTCAATTTTATACATATATTACAGGTCGAGAATGATGGCTAATAAGAAAAAAACGAGCAGCAAAGTTGCTGCAAAAGCAAGCTGCGTATTAAAAGACAATAGAGCTTCTAAAATACAAAGAACCCTTGCGGGTTCCGCACTATCCCAGTCAAAAACCTCAAAACAAACTAGCCCCAAAATTGAAAGCATAGCTAGCTCTGTTTTAAGTAGCTCTAAATATAGCCGTAACACAAAAACCCTTGCAGGTTCCGTATTATCTCAAGGGGGGAAATAATTATGTCTAGTCAAACATATGAAGTTGCGCATATCCGAGAGCAGGGACAGGATATGATAATCATCCCTGTTTCAAATTCTGTTAATAATATGTCGAATGCAAAACAAAATGAGTTGAAACTATCACTCCAGCTCTATGCTCAAAACGCAGGGCTAGCTGGAGAAGTTTGTCTTGTTTGGGAGAGCAATAGGCACTTTTATTATTTAGCACCTCAACCATGGCATCCTTTCTTTAGAGGGATGAATATGCACTTTGTAGCTCTAAATATTAATAAGAAACTAACATGCTCATGTTGAGAGTAGTGGTACGCTAAGTTTCTTCTATATTTGTTGTAAAATACTATATTTCCAAAAGGCTACCAATCGGTGGCCTTTGTTTTATTTACTGTACCCAACCGATAAGTTACACTGTAACTTATCGGTTGGTTGTTGTTCTTCTGGTTAACTGTAAAATAATCCCATAGCGGTGATTTTAGGTATTTCTTTTAGCAGGAAGTGATTCCATCCAAAAGTGGAAGTATTTGGCCAAGAGTGTCGCCACTATACAAAGATGTTCTTGATTTGCTTCATTACAATTGGGAGAGCATGGGGGGATCGTGCTGGAAAATAACAGATTCAGACTCATGTTCTAGATTTTTTTAGCAACCTAAAAAAATCTAGAACAAAAATTAACGCCCCCCCTATTTTTCAATTAAATATGGCTAATTAAACTTAATTAAAAACTAATGTAAGTAATTGTTTATAAAATAAAAAACTTATGAAAAAACTAATATTCCACGCGTGGAATATTAGTGCAAAAAACATGGGATAAATGTATAAAAGTTTGTTTTAGTTATCCATAGCAACAAGCTGTAAAGGTTTTATTTTCACTGATTACTCACAAAAATAGTGGATAACCAATTTTGTATACGTATATTTTATGTGCTTTTTACGTACTTCAAGGCTGTCACGCGTAAAAATGTAGCCAATGGTAATCCCTCTTGTAAGGCTGCTTCACTGAGAATATTTAATTCATATTCGTTCAGTGGAACCTGCAGTATTTTTCCACCTAACTTTATTTTTTTGCCTGTTTTTGTGTCCTTATAGCTTGATCCTCGCCGAGCTTGCGAGTCTATTTTGTTGCTACCATCTATTTTTGCGCTATCAACAAAGTTAGTCGCTTTACTTTTTGCAGTTATATCGCCAAATGGATTTTTAGCCATTACTTAATTTCCTCTAATAATTCATTAAATACATTTTTCGCGTCATCACCTGCTTTTTTATCGTATTCCCATTCCAATACACTTTGACCGGCTTCATCTGCGTCATCCCAAGCATTTAGGTTTCGAGTTATATTTTTAAGTGGACTAAGCTCCAGTGATTCGAGCAATGTTTTTGCACCTTGGATTCGATAGCTTTGATTCGGCATAGTAGGTGCCTGTGTTATTACTGAATAAGTTTTTAAATTTGAATTTATAGCTTTGGCCATCTCGATAATTTCAGCCATCGCAGGAGCAACTTTAAGATCTCTGCGTTTTGCTCTAAATGGTAATAATGCCACATTAGCAACAGTTAAAGCTGATCGCATAGCTTTGGAGTCTGCTCCTCCACAGTCTACGATAATCGAACTATATTGATTTGCTAACGTTTTTAATTGTGTAGTGATATTGCCCGTCAGTTCGATACATAAAATAGTAGGGAGATCTGATTCAGCTCTTTCTCCTGCCCACTCTGCTGTTGTTCTTTGCGGATCTGCATCAACAAGCAAAGTATCTGTGTTTCGCTCTAGTTTTAAATAAACGGCGAGTGATTGCGCAATGCTACTTTTTCCTGCACCACCTTTTTCATTGCATATTACATAAATCATACGTTCTCTATATATTTAATATAAGTATTGTATATATATACTATATGTTTTTTATGTTGCTTTAAATAACTTCTTTTATTTACCAATAAATATTGTATTACATCTTAAAACTATATGTATGCTATACTTTTTATACGGCAGTTAGCCGTATTGGTTATTTGTAGTTAATGATAAAAATGGGAGTAATTATGCCAGTAAAAACAGAACGTATTGAAGCGAGGTTTCTACCAGAGATAAAACATCTCGCGGAGAGAGCTGCGCTTATCAGTGGAGTTACGCTTACTGATTATTTAGCAAAACTGGTAGTTGAAAATGCACCTAAAACATTAAAAGCTTATTCTGAAATTAAACTAACCAATCAACAATTTGATCAATTTATGGCAATTTGTGATAGCTCACCAAAACCAAGTAAGGCTATTTTGAGTGCGGCAAAACGGTTAGATGAAGAGGGCTTTTAGTTGAAATTGTGCCAAGCATTTATACCGGTTAATAAGCAAAGCCATTTACTTAAAAATTTTGATTGTGGAAAAGAAGATATGAATTTTTTCTTATCTCGTTTTGCAGTTAAACATGCTCAACTTGGGTTGAGTAGAACTTTTGTTTTACCTGTTGATGACGATGCTGATAAACGGATTATTGCGGCTTATTACACGTTAGCAATGTCTACTGTTTCACCTAATAAGCTACCCATTAAAAAAAGTCTACCAAACTACGAAATTGCAACTGTTTTACTTGCCAGGTTAGCGGTAGATATTAATTTTCAAGGTAGACGATTAGGAGAAAAATCGTTGGTTACCGCATTACGTCATACTGTTAAATTATGCGATGACGGTTTACCTGCTTTGGGGTTAATACTTGATGTTTTAGATGAAGATGCTCTGGTATTTTATCAACGTTTTGATTTTTTTAATGCGTTAACAAATGATCCTATGCGTCTTTTTGTTTCGATGAACACGTTACGTGATATCTAAATTTATCTTTACCATAACACCCGGACTGTAGAATTATAAAGGAATGTAAAAATAACTATATTTTTCATTGCCCCGAAAGGTTACAGTGTAACTTGGCGGTGTGGGTTAGTGTGTTATAGCGTAGCTGTGGATTGTTTTTGTATGAAATAACGGCGCTACAGTTTTCCTGGTTGTGAAGTATTACCCTTGAAACTTAAAAGTATGTACGTATGGCTCGTGTATCCCAAAAAATATCTTGGATCGAGATAAGAAACGAGCGATTTAACTTAACAGTCATAATGTTACTCCCAGGAGAGAGCCGTTCAAATTTTCAGTTTTTAATATCTTCTTGCCGTTTGCAATTAAATAAAGCTAATTAAACCAATTAAAAAACACTATAACCTATTGTTTATAATTAAAAAACAAGGCAAAAACAAACAGAGTCCAAGCTTGGACTCTGTTTGTGAAAAAAGTGGGAAAAACACAGGAGAAAACTAAAAGTTTAATTTTTATTCCCGTAAAATTTACACTGTAACATTTTAGTGTGGATTAGTGTGCCGTAGCTGTGGATTGTATTTGTATAAAATAACGACACTCCAGCTTTCCTCATTGCGAGGTATATTATCCGTCAAAAGTTAAAGCACGTACGTATGGGGCCCAAAAAAGATCTGAATATAGATAAGAAACTCGAGATTTAACATAAAAGCGATTAAATGTAGTGAAATTTCCCTTCGAGATTTTCAAAATATCAACTGTAACTCACCCATTTCGTGCAATATCTAATTTTCTGGAGAGGTCGAGTATTGCGGAGTATGTGATCGGGGTTCCATCCTGAAACGTCCATCCAGATTGTAGTAAAAACTCTGACATCATACGCTTTTGTTCACTGAGTCGATCACGTTGAGCAAGCTTGCTGCGGTTTTTTCTATTCTGGGCTTTATTACTGTGGTTTGTTGTTTTATTGATGTGTTCAGCCTTAGATAGTGCGGCTCTGGCGTGTTCATCTGCATTTAATGCATCTTGAGTCATTATTTCGATAGAGTGTCGCTCGTGGGCGAATCCCTGTTTTATTTGCAGTGTCTTTTCCTTTTCAAATTCGGCCTGAGATCGCTTGTACTCTGCGATCTTCTCGTCTAATTTTTGTTTTGTTTCTGAGAGTTGTTGTTCTATTTTAATTTGAATTATTCCGTAACTGAGGCCGCATAGGATTGCTACAACGATGCAAAATAGGCCGATGTAGATCCATATTTGCCACTGGTACCAAAGTGTGGATTTTCCTACGGCCACAATCTGCCAGTGATCGGATTCTAAAATGGCTATTCCAATGTCATCACTAGGAGAGAAGTAGTCTAAAAACGACGTAAATCCAAAAAGTACGGAAATGACAATGACGGTTAAACACCCAAATATCATTATTATTTTTGCCCTACTCATCGTAGATAAACCTCAGTTATTTCGGGTCGGAAATGCCCCAATTCCTGAGATACGATCTTCATGACATCCAGCCGTGGGAGGTGATTTGCCAGTTGTTCATATCTATCCTGAGCGTAGCTGTGGCGCAACCCGTGAGCTCCATTGCTGTACCCAAGGGCGCGATCACTCGCTTTGCTAAATGCATCCGAAAATTTTTGTCCTGCTGCAACATCGTAGTGAGTTGTATAATTTACGCCTCTGTCGGTTACTTTTCTAGGGGTATCTAGCCTGCGCGCTTCTAGGCGTTCTGCAAGATCAGTGCGAATCCGGACTTCTCTGATAAGCCCGCCTTTTCCATTCACTGTATATGTTTTGGTTTGACCTGGCATGTGATAAAACTTGTTGGGATGAACTTCTCGGGGACTCGGTTGAACTTCTCCACTCGGGCGCAATGTGTAGAGTTCGTGTGCTCTGAGGCCGGCTTGCCGGCAAATTTCAGTAGACAGGGCATGACGATCAGTTTGATGTTCAGTGATCCGCTGTACCTGTTCAGGAGTGTATGAACGGGATTGTTCGATTGTTTCTCGCTCTGATTTTACCACGATCAAGTTTTTATCAGTTGGTAGAAGGTGTGTTACGTACTGCATCATTGTTTGAATTGCCTGACGATCCATGTCAATTGTACTCTGAGAATTTTCAGAGGCGCGGATCTCCAAATAGGATTTTGCCTGCTCTGGTGTAATTTCTCGTAGGGCTCCTAATTTGTGTTCTTTCAGGTAATCACAACAGGTTTTTAGTGCTTGTTCGTAGTTCCTGACTGTACCAACTGATTCAATCACATTTCCTTGGAGCTCTTTCATTACAGAGGCGGCCTGAGTCTCTGATTTTGCAAAATGACCTCTAGCCATTGCGTGTCACGCCAATGGATTTTAAATAGCGAAATATAGTACTGCGAACTGCTTTTTGGCCATGTTCTTTGTGTAGGTGGATTGCGATCAGATCGAGAGAATAGCCGCTGGTGTACATCTGTGCGATCTCGTTTCGGAACGGCTCAAGTTTTGAGTTGCGTTTGGTGTAATTTCGGCCTTTGCGGAGCTGCCGCTCTTTTTTTGCAGCTTCGCCAGCCGCGATAGGATCAAAGCTCATAGGGCTCCTTAAATTTGTAAGAACTAGCCAAATACGCAGTATTTGGACGGCTATGCCGTTCGCCAATTTTTGCTATTTTTCGATTAGCAAGGCTGACTGTTCACACCTATGACGTTCACATAACGCAGTGAAAAGCGTTGTTAAACTACTCTTTTGGCATTCCCATACTTTGAGATCGGGCTGTCGGTTTAACGCGGCGACAGATGTATTGTTAACTAGGGCACATACCCCC
>CBDUPS010000002.1:0-16262 GCA_965369155.1 uncultured Spongiibacteraceae bacterium | reverse complement strand
GTCTACACCAGACTCTGTTATCAGTTTTGCTGACTTATCCCTTTCCGCTCCCGTTTTAGAAGCCATACAACGCATTGGCTACGAGCAGCCTTCACCAATTCAAGCACAAAGTATCCCACACCTGTTAGCCGGTCGCGATTTACTTGGTACAGCACAAACCGGCACCGGTAAAACCGCCGCTTTTGCCTTACCGTTGCTATCCAATATTGATGCAAAAAGTAAACACACCCAAGTATTGGTGTTAGCGCCTACCCGAGAGCTCGCCATACAGGTAGCAGAAGCCTTTCAAAACTATGCCAAAAGTATCCCAGGATTTTGTGTGTTGCCTATTTACGGTGGCCAAAGCATGTCAACCCAACTAAGACAGCTTAGCCGAGGCGCTCAGGTTGTTGTTGGTACTCCAGGGCGTGTGATGGATCATTTACGCCGTGGCACCCTGTCTCTTAACAACATTACCAGCGTTGTATTAGATGAGGCTGACGAAATGCTACGCATGGGCTTTATTGACGATGTGACATGGATACTCGATCAGGCACCTGAGAAACGCCAAGTCGCGTTATTCTCCGCCACTATGCCAAAACCGATTCAACGCATTGCTAATCAATACCTTAGCAACCCTGAAATTGTTAAAATTGAAAGCAAAACCTCTACTGTTGAGCGTATTGAGCAGTCTTACTGGATGATTAGCGGCACCAATAAGCTTGACGCCTTAACTCGTATTTTAGAAATAGAAGAACACGACGGTATTATTTTATTTTGCCGCACCAAAACACAAACCGTAGAGCTTGCCGATAAACTCGAAGCCCGTGGTCATAGAGCAACCGCTATTAATGGCGACATGTCGCAAGCCTTACGAGAACAAACCATCTCTCAGCTTAAAAAAGGCACTGTTGATATTCTTGTAGCTACCGATGTCGCTGCACGGGGTATTGATGTTGACCGTATCAGCCATGTCATTAACTACGATATTCCTTACGACACTGAATCTTATGTTCACCGTATTGGTCGTACAGGACGTGCCGGACGTACCGGTAAAGCGATTCTGTTTGTTGCCCCAAGAGAAAGACGCATGTTGCATGCTATTGAAAAAGCAACCGGCCAAAAAATCTCTCCAAGGGAGTTGCCCAGTAAAGAACAAGTGCGTAAAAAGCGTATAGAGCAGTTTAAACAGCAGATTACTCAAACATTAAAAGAGCAAAACTTAGACATTTTTCATCAGCTCATTCTTGAATATCAACAACAAGAAGATGTAAGCCTAGAGAAAGTTGCCAGCGCCCTTGCCTTTTTAGCTCAGCAAGGCAACCCACTTATTGTTAAAGAACTTCCCGTTTCGGCAAGTCGTGATCATGATGGTGGTAGAGAGCGCTCAAACAGTAGAGACAAAGGCCCAAGACAGTCCTCACGGGGTAAAAGATCTGATAGCTCATCACAGGCGTCGGATACTTACCGACTTGCCGTTGGTAAAAACCATGACGTAAAGCCTGGTGATATTGTTGGTGCCATTGCTAACGAAATAGGTATCGATAGCGCCTTAATTGGTCGTATCAAATTAGACGACGATTACAGCACTGTCGACTTGCCTAAAGACTTACCAAAAGAAGCATTACAGCATTTACAAAAAGTGCGTATTCGCCAGCAACCATTAAAAATTGAAAAAATGGGTGCCGCTTCTGTTAAACGAAAAAAGCCTAGCTTTAAATCAGGCCCTAAAGGTGATTTTAAGTCTGCCCCTAAAGGCGACTTTAAAGCAGCCCCTAAAAAACGCTCTGCTAAAAAGCCTGCCCCGAAAAAGTAATTAAACGGCACTTTGCCGTCTGCATCACCCTTTCATTCTCCCTTTGCTCTATACTCGTTATAAGAAAAGGGAGATTGTTATGAAATTCATTCATCTGTTTTTTTGCGCCATTTTATTTGCCACATTTATTCCTGCCACCCAAGCGGCCAACAAAAGCCAAGAAGGTTTTGCGGTTATCTTTATCGGTGGCGTCACCCAAGGGGGTGATACCTTAACCACCTTTGACCGTTATCGTTACCGAGATGAAGATTTAGATGCTGGAGATGGTGTCTATATCGGTGCGGGGGTTTCTTATCATTTTCCGAATACACCCATTCAATTACAAAGCACTATTGGCTACCACGGTGCCGCTTTAACCGCTAATAATGGTGATGCATGGTTTGATCGCAAGCCTTTAGAGGTTATGGGCTTTTACCATATAGCCGACCGACACCGTATTGGCATTGGTGCTAGCTATCATCTCAACCCTGAGTATGAAATTGATATTGACCATGCCTATATTAATGGCCAATGGTTTTATCGTTACAAACAGTCTGATGATTTTGATAATGCTTTAGGGGCGGTTTTTCAATACGATTATCGAATTCCTGCAATTAATTTACGCATAGGTGCTCGATATACTCATATTGAGTATCAATGGGAGAAGTCTTTAGATTTTTTTGGTAACAAACGCTCAGATATTGATGGCAGCTATTTAGGTTTAACCCTGCAATATGATGTAAACCTATAAAACCGGTTTATCCCTTCTTGGGATAATCGCTACCCCATTTTCGTTACAGATGATGTCTGCGGTTATCCCATAGGCTTCTTGTAGCCATTCATTGCGTAGCACCTCTGTGATGCTACCATCCACCAGACAACGGCCTTGTTTTAATAGCACTAAACGGTCACAAAATCGTGCGGCTAAAGAGAGATCGTGCATCACCACTACCACGCTTCCACCTTTAAGAGAGCGCTGCTTTAACAACTCCATAACATGCATTTGATGATAAGGGTCTAACGATGCCGTGGGTTCATCCGCCAAAATAATTTGTGGATCAGTAGCAAATAAACGGGCAAGTAACACGCGCATTCGTTCGCCACCCGATAAACTGGTAACAGTTCGCAGACTTAGATGTTCTATCTCAGCCTGCTCCATGGCTTTTTGAATAACCCGTTTATCGTTGCTGGATATTCTCTGCCAATACGACTGATGGGGAATACGACCTAATGCCACCACTCGTTCTACCGTTAACGGCCAATGCACGGGTGCTCCCTGTGCTAAATAAGCCACATCTTTGGCTCGCTGGGATAACGAACTTTGCTCAATCGGCTTACCTTTAAAAAATACGGATTGCTTTTTTCCATTAAGCCCGGCTAATTGTTTTAGTAAAGTGGTTTTACCCGCACCATTGGGGCCAATTAATCCCACCAACTCACCGCCGCTTAACGAGAAATTAATATCATCAAGAATTTTTTTACCATGAATATCTAAGGTAAGATTTTTGGTTTCAAGCAAATAGGGACTATTCATTACGATAAATTCTTGCGAGTTGAAAGAATCAGCCATAAGAAAAATGGCCCACCGACTAACGAAGTAACCACACCTAATCTTAACTCAGCCGCTGTGGGCACAAGATGCACTACCTGCTCGGCTAACAACAATAAAATGGCGCCACCTAATGCGCTGGCAGGTAATAAGGCACTGGGGCGATAGCCTACTAATGGACGCAATAAATGGGGAATCATCAAGCCAACAAAGGCAATAGAGCCACTGACCGACACCGCAGCCCCCACACTGGCCGCCACACCAATAACCAACAACCACCGCCATAAAATCACATTAAAGCCTAACGAATAAGCGGTCTCTTCTCCCAGGCTTAAAGCATCTAAAAAGCGATGGCTGGCTAATAACAAACCACCGCCCGCCAACATAAAAGGTGCGGCTAATAAAACATCACTCATGGTGCGATTAGAGACAGAACCCAACAACCAAAATAGCATTTCGTTAATTGCATAAGGGCTTGGGGCAATATTAAGCAAAAAAGCGGTTAAAGCCCCTGCGATAGCATTAAGTGCCACCCCAACTAATATCAGAGTTAGCACACTGCCATCACGACCGGTTAATGAAAAGGCAATTAATACCGAAGCTCCAGCGCCCACCATGGCCGCCGCCGGCAACAGCACACCGCTGGCGGTTGAGACACCAAAATAAATAACCGCAACAGCCCCTAATGAGGCCGAGTTGGTTACCCCAATAATACCGGGGCCGGCCAATGGGTTGCGTAATAAACCTTGTAATGCTGCTCCGGCTAAACCCAATGTTGCGCCAACCATTACCGTTAACAATGCCCGAGGAAGTCGCACCTGCTGCAGAATGGTTTGATCAATGGAGGGGGCCGCAAAAGACCAGTTGGATAAAACCTCCAGCAAGGGGATATTAACCGGGCCACTATCTAAAGCCCGCAAAAACAGTAATACCACCAAGAGACCTAGCAGCAGTAAAAAGCCTGATTGATTTTTAATCTCAGTGTTCAATCAATAATTCCCTGTGCAATTGTTGCTGTAAAAATAAAACGCCTTCGCTAAACATTGGCCCTCCACATATCCATAATGGTTGGGGTATTTCGATGAGTTTATTGTCTTCGAGATAATTTTTCATAAGAGGATTATGCAGCATACGTTCCGCTAAAGAGGTGTGTTGTAAATTATACGCATCTACAATTAAATAGTCGGGTTGATAGTATAAAAGCCACTCAATACTTAGCTGCCCAAAAGAAAAAACCCCTAATTGGGCCGCTAAATTAGTAAAGCCGGCCATTTCAACCATTTGGTTTTTTAATGTGTCTCTGCCTACCGTGCCATTTTGTGGAAACCACAGCGCCGCCAGTGGTTTATCTCCCTGTTGTAATCGTTCTGCTTTTTGTAAGTCTTGATGCATTTTTTGAATAATTTGTTCTGCTTTTGCGCTCTCCCCTACTGCCTCAGCAACCGATAAAATCAATGCCTCTACGTCTTGTAATGAATTGGCAATGGGGTAGGTTTTTACCACATAGTTTTGCTGCTGTAGCAATTTAAAGGTGTAGTGATGTGTCCCTTCGGCCCCTAAAACTAAATCCGGTTTTAAGCGAATAATCTCTTCCGCTAAACCTTGATTCGTTGGGATGCCCTCCGCTTTTTTAGCGTAATACGCGTATTCGGGGTCTATGCTTAACTTACTAACACTGACAATTCGCTTTTTATCCACCAACGCCAGTAGTAGCTGATCGGTACACAGATTAGTAGACACAATACGCTGGGCAATATTAGGGGGCACCTGCGCCACAACGGCACTCACCCAAAAGCTGCAACTCATCAAAAGCGTTATTAACAGGCTTTTTATAAGAGGTGAATGGTGTTTAATAAAAAGATGAGGTGAGTCATTCATACAATAGGTGGATTCGCGCCTTTTATCAGCATCGCATCCTACCAAAGTTTATGAATTAAATGGAGAAAACCCACCGTATCGAGAGGTAAACTACCGATTAAGATCCATAAGGCCACCCATAAAAAAAGCGGGCTAAGAAAACTTAACCCGCTGAGATTGCCACATCCTGTAACATAAAATCGCTTCCTTGCGATGTGGTACATTATTACCTTACTGCTCTTTGTGCACTATCAGACAACCCCCTCACATCGTGTACGATATTCGCCATAACGCATTTAGTATTTGACCCTATTAGAATCTGGCGATAAGGTTTGCCCTGATTTAAAAAGGAATCCCCATGGCATCTAGAAAAAACGCTATTGATTTTGAAAAAGCCCTTAATGAACTCGAATCCCTTGTTACTCTTATGGAGAAAGGTGATATCTCATTAGAAGACTCTTTAAAAACCTTTGAGCAAGGTATTAAGTTATCTCGCCAATGCCAAGAGGCATTAACCTCAGCAGAGCAGCGCGTACAGGTGTTGCTCGGTGAGAGTGCCGAGGCGTCTCTTAAAGAGCTCAATAGCAGCGACTTACCAGAAGGCGATGAGTAATCAATGAGTCACCGTAACTTTGATGAATTTACTCAGCATTATCGCCCGTTAATTGATTTAGCGTTACAGGAACACTTACAACTTTCAACGTCACCCTTTAGTGCATTTGATACACAACCTCATACCCAACGCTTAGTTGACGCGATGAGCTATAGTGCATTACAAGGGGGCAAGCGTATTCGCCCGTTATTACTTATTGGGGCAGCCCATGCAGTAAACCCCACTATTGCGGATGAACCACTTCTACAATGCGCGGCAAGCGTTGAAATGATCCACGCCTACTCGTTAATTCATGACGACTTACCCTCTATGGATAACGATGATTTACGCCGTGGCTTACCCACCTGCCATAAAAAGTTTGATGAAGCCTCAGCTATTTTGGCAGGTGATGCCCTGCAAACACGGGCATTTGAAATATTAACCAGTATTGCATCACTAACTGATAAGCAGCGATTAGACCTGATTAAAACGCTAGCCTCCGCAAGCGGCGCTACAGGCATGGTTGGAGGTCAAGCTATTGATTTGTTTTCAGTTAATCAACATATTGACCCTCAAACCTTAGAGTCTATGCATAGCCTTAAAACCGGCGCTCTTATCCGTGCCGCGGCGGTAATGGGTGGTGTTTGCGCTAATGGCAGTCCCGCACAATTAAACGCTCTGGATACTTACGCCCAAGCAATTGGCTTAGCCTTTCAAGTACAAGACGATATTCTTGATATCGAAAGTGATACCCATACCCTTGGTAAAACCCAAGGTTCTGATAAAGCTCTTAATAAACCCACTTATCCGGCTATTTTAGGTATGAGTGAAGCCAAAGCAAAAGCCCAGCAGCTGATTAATAGTGCATTAATGGCAATAGAGCCTTTTGCTGAACAAGGGCAGATACTACAAGCTATTGCCCATTACGTTATTCAACGAAACCGATAGTTTTTATCTTATTATCCCTATCTCATAACAAAAGAAAGGAATCGAGCCGCATTTTACGCTACAATTCGGCCTCGTTTTTAGCCTACTGGTTCTCTCGTTCATGTTTCGAGAAATTCCCACAATACCGCCTATTACTCCTTTACTAGATCAAGCATCAACGCCTGACCTACTAAAGTTATTAACCCCTGAACAACTTCCGCAATTAGCCGAAGAGTTAAGGGCTTTTTTACTGTACACCGTCGGTCAAACGGGCGGGCATTTTGGCGCAGGTTTAGGGGTTATTGAACTAACAGTTGCTCTACATTATTTATACGATACTCCCCGTGATCATATTGTCTGGGATGTGGGGCACCAATGTTATCCCCATAAAATACTAACAGGTCGTCGCGACTTAATGGCCTCCCTACGGCAAAAAGACGGTTTAGCTGGCTTTCCTAAGCGGGAAGAAAGCCCCTACGATACTTTTGGTGTGGGTCACTCTAGCACTAGCATTAGTGCCGCCCTTGGTATGGCACTGGCTTCTGGTATAAAACAAACCGGACAAAAAACCGTTGCCGTTATTGGTGATGGCGCCATGACAGCAGGCATCGCCTTTGAAGCACTTAATCATGCCGCTTATACCCGCGCGAATATGCTGGTTGTTCTTAATGATAACCAAATGTCTATCTCCCATAATCAAGGGGGGCTTGCCACTTACTTTGCTAAACTTTGGGCCAGTAAGCTGTACACCAATGTGCGTGAAGGCGGTAAAAAAGTACTATCTCACCTGCCTCCTGCTTGGGAGTTAGTGCGCCGTACTGAAGAACATATGAAAGGCATGGTATCCCCTGCCACATTATTTGAAGAGATGGGCTTTAATTATATTGGCTTAATTGATGGTCATGATTTACCCGATTTGCTCACCACCATCGGCAACATGAAAGACTTAACTGGCCCGCAATTACTGCACATTACCACGCAAAAAGGTAAAGGCTTTGAGCCCGCCGAACTGGATCCTGTGGGTTATCACGCTATTACCAAAATTGAAGTATCATCACCTACGGCCTCTGAGCCCAAAGACACCAGTAAGCCTAAAAAGAAATACCAGCAAATATTTGGCCAATGGCTCTGTGACATGGCCGAACAAGACCCAGATTTAATAGCCATAACACCTGCTATGTGTGATGGCTCTGGCATGAATACCTTTGCCCAGCGTTTCCCCCAGCGTTTTTTTGATGTAGCCATCGCAGAACAACACGCTATTACGCTGGCTGCCGGTCTTGCTTGCGAAGGCTTAAAACCGGTTGTGGCAATTTACTCCACTTTTTTACAACGGGGTTACGACCAACTGATTCATGATGTGGCCTTACAAGACTTAGATGTTACCTTTGCCATAGATCGCGCTGGTTTAGTGGGCGAAGATGGACCGACTCATGCGGGGAGCTTTGATCTAAGCTTTTTACGCTGTATTCCCAATATGATTATTATGGCGCCTTCAGATGAAAACGAATGCCGCCAAATGCTTTACACCGGCTACAAGCATCAAGGCCCTGCCGCTATTCGCTATCCAAGAGGCACAGGCCCTGGGGTTGATACTGTCGATACCATGACAGAGCTTGCCATTGGCAAAGGTGTGACTAAGCGCCAAGGCCAGCAGATAGCTATTGTTAATTTTGGCAGTCTTTTGCCCGAGGCCATCAAAGCCGCAGAGTCATTAAATGCCACTGTCGTCGATATGCGTTTTGTTAAACCATTAGATACCGCACTATTAGATGAGCTGGCTAACACCCACCAACATATCGTAACACTTGAAGAAAATACCATTATTGGTGGCGCAGGTTCTGCTGTTGGTGAGTATCTCTTGCAGCAATTCCCCGGTAATTCACGTTCTGTATCTCTATTAAACCTAGGGTTGCCCGATCAGTTTATATCCCACGGTAAACACGGTGAGCTTCTGGCGGATATAGGGCTTAACGCAGTAGGCATTGAGCGTTCAATTAACACTCATATCAAAACAGTTGTTACAAAATAACTAGCTTATCAATGTCACACTGCTTTTAATGATCGCAGTGTAAATGCCCCATTTTGTCTGATTTAGTGGCTAAATATTGCTCATTATGTGGGTTGTTGTCTGTCCATAAAGGCACGCGCTCATCAACGATAAAGCCTAACCCTTGTACGGCTTCAATCTTGGCTGGGTTATTAGTCATTAAACGCACATGCTTTATTGATAAGTGCTCTAACATCGCTTTACACATATCATACTGGCGTTCATCGGCACCAAAGCCTAACTTCTCGTTCGCCTCCACGGTATCCGCGCCTTGATCTTGTAGGTGATACGCACGAATTTTATTAAGCAAACCAATCCCACGACCTTCTTGGCGCAAATACAAAACAACGCCTTTTCCTGCATCTGCAATAGCCTGCAAGGCGGCATGCAACTGAGGGCCACAATCACAACGCTGACTAAAAAAAGCATCTCCTGTTAAGCATTCTGAATGAATACGCAGCAACACCGGCTCATCAGGTGAAAACTCGCCCATGGTTAAAGCAACATGTTCTTTACCTGTATCAACCTCTTCAAAGCCATGTAGCTGAAAGTTGCCCCAAGCGGTTGGTAATACTGCACTATCAATATAACGGGTAGCCAAAATAATTCTCGCGGATAACAGATAAGAAAGCGGAGCGCTATTGTAGCAGTTTGCCCCTAAAAATCGAGATTAACCAAAGTAAAAACTAGGTAAGTTAACACGCTATCCCCAGATTAAAGCAAAGCCGCCGCAGTAATAAATTGTCATAAGCCCTCGATATCTGATAAATTACCCTTGCTTGCAAGCAATGTTGTTGGGTATCCCTTACTTAATAACTAATTAAAACAATAAGATAATCCTGAATTCAGGGGAGAGATAAACATGAAATCATTCGTTAAAGGCGCTCTTGCTGCCTCATTAATGGCAGCTAGTTCCATGACAATGGCTGACACCACCGGCTTATATGGCTTTTTTAACATTCAACAAGCCAGTCTTGATGCCAGCGTACAAAAAGATAGCACTACCCTAGCACTCGCTCAAAACTTTGCTAACAACCCTGCTACTTATGGCTTTACTGTTGCCTCTCAAGGCAATTTCTCTTTAGAAGATAGAAGCGCTATGTCAGCATCTTTAGGTTTAGGCTACATGATCACAGATCATTTTGGTGTTGAAGTCGCTTATAACAACTACAAGTTAAACGAAGAAGTCAAAGGCACCGAGCAGCTTTTAGGTTTTGATAATGTTGCACTTCCTACAGCCATTGATGCCACCATGGAGCTTGATGCTGTGGAATCTCTTAGTGTTGCGGGTATTGCACAAACTTCTGCGGGTGAAGGCTTTGCGGTTTTCGCTAAAATAGGTGCCGAAGCATGGCGTTCAAGACTCAGCAAAACCGTTGTAATGGGACAAAAAGTTCCAGGCACTGGCGAAACTGATGATGGTTATGACTTTTTCGTAGGATTTGGTTTTAAAATGAACATCTCTGAAAACATGATGATCACCAATGATTACACATGGCATAAACTAGATGGCAATGAAATTGAGATTGATATTCAAACTATCGGTTTAGGCTTACAGTACAACTTCTAAGCTTTATTGATATTACGCTTTACCGCGTTATTAAAAAGCCACCTTTAAGGTGGCTTTTTTTATCCCCTATTTTTACTTTTGCGGCTTTAGCGATAAAAAAATTAACGATATTTTTTTATCGTACTTTGTAATTGCTCAACTGTCTTTGTTAAATCCGCAGCCTGTGTAATAGGTCGCACCATAGCAATAGAGCCAACACCTGTTGCTAATACTTCTTCGGCATTACTTTGATTAATACCGCCAATTGCAACGGTAGGATATGCCTCGCTAATAAACTGCTGCCACATGGCTAGTTGTTTTATCCCTTGGGGATCAAACGACATTTGTTTTGTAGTGGTGGCAAATATTGGCCCCATGGCTATATAGCTCGGTTTAAAATAATGGGCTCGGGCTAACTCATACCATGCATGGGTGCTAATCCCCAAACGCAAACCTGCTCGATAAATTTCAGCCACGTCTGCATCATCTAAGTCTTCTTGGCCTAAATGAATACCATAAGCACTATGCTTAATGGCTAACTGCCAGTGATCATTAATAAATAATTGTGCATTAAATTCACGACCTAGCTCAGCCGCTTTTTTTATTAAATTATCTAAGTCACTATCTGTTTTATTTTTTACCCGTAACTGAATCGTTTTTATACCGAGCTTTAAACAATCGTGTAATTGCTCAATGGTTTCAACCACAGGATAAAGATCTAATTTCTGTTTAGTGGGTGGTGCCTGTAATGTAAATTCCTCCCTCGATTTATTTAATACGGGAAAATCGGTAATACTTAATGGAAAGCCTTTATTGTGAATAAACGGTCCAATAGTACTATTGCCCACCGGCTGAGTATTTTGTAAACCTTGATATAAATAAGCCTTAGCTAACACCACCGCATCTAAAAGGCGCTCACCCTGAGCTATATTGGCCGCAAGAGCTGAAGCAAAACTACAACCGGTGCCATGTACATTAGCGGTTTTTAACATGGGGCTTTGCAAATAATAAACCTGTCCTTCAAAGGCAATGACATCTACCGCAATAGAGTCATCAACATCGCCACCGGTAATAATTACGGTGCAATGATATTTTTTAGAAATAAGTAACGCCTGCCGACCTAAATCTTTTTCGTTATTTAATTCATCAGCGAATAAAGAAAAAAACTCTTTTTGATTGGGTGTAATTACATCAACAAACGGTAATAGCTTTTTATAAAACTCGGCACCTTGCATTAAACTCCCACCAGAACTTGCAATAAGCACAGGGTCACAAACCACAGGCACGGTATTATTTTTTAATTTATCAAAAAGCCAATCAACCGTTTCCTTACAAGCTAACATACCCAATTTAATAGCATCCGCAGGGTAACTCTTTACTAAACTTTGCCACTGACTTTCTAAAAAATTCACCGGCGTATTAACTACCCCCTGAACACCAATATCATTTTGTGCGGTTAATGCGGTTACAACATTACAACTATGTACATTAAAGCTGCGTGCGGACTGGTTATCGGCTTGTATCCCTGCGCCACCACTATTATCGCTACCAGCGATAGACCATATAATTTTTTTACTCTTCACTTTTTTATTCATTGTTTACACCATTTTTTGATTCACCAGTTAACGCATCTTTTGCAAACCATTTTTGATAACGTGTTTGTGCCTGTAACCGATGTTTATCCGTAATAAATGTTTGAACTTTTTTATAAGTAGCCGTAAGCACTGCTAAATCATCAGCAAAACCTAAGGGTAAAAAATCAGCGATACCATCAACAGGTAAAATAAAATAGGCAAAACAACCACTGATCATTGCTAACACCCACAAGGGTGTACTTTTATCTTTGGCTAAATAATACAAAGACAGCATTTCTAGCACCGGCTTTTTACCCAGCTTATGTAAGTTACGCTTTATTTTTGCAAATAATTTTTCCCGTTCTATTTCGGCCATCATTTTTTACTGGTGTTCATTAGTGACATTAATGTTGATGCCAAAAAGGCATTCCCAAAGTGGGTGTACTAGGCTTTGCTGTTTGTCGCTCTAGCACAGCCCCAGCTAAATACCCTTTACGCCCTGCTTGTACCGCCAACTTAAACGCCTCAGCCATTTGTACCGGGTAATTCGCTTCTGCTACTGCGGTATTTAATAACACCGCATCAAAACCTAACTCCATCGCTTGTGCCGCATGAGATGGTTTCCCAATTCCCGCATCAACAACTAACGGTACATTAGGTAAGCGTTCTCGTAAGGTTTGTAATGCATAAGGGTTCATCAAACCTTTACCCGTACCTATGGGCGAACCCCAAGGCATTAACACCTCACAACCTACATCTAATAATTTTTGACACAACACTAAATCATCAGTGCAATATGGAAATACTTTAAAGCCATCTGCAATTAATATTTTACTGGCTTCAAGCAAGGCAAACGGGTCGGGCTGTAAATTATATTCATCACCAATCACTTCTAATTTTATCCAATCGGTAGCAAACAAATCACGAGACATTTTAGCAAGAGTTACCGCCTCTTTAACGCTATAACAACCCGCTGTATTTGGCATTAACTGGCAATTTAATTGTTGCAAATAATTCCAAAAAGCCTCCCCACCTTTGTCTTCGGGTGATTGCCTGCGCAAAGACACGGTAATAATTTGCGCACCACTTGCGGCAATACTTTGCTGCATAATATCTGGGCTTGAGTACAAAGCAGAGCCAATTAAAAACCGACTACTAAAATGACTCCCATAAAACATTACATCATCTTGCATTATTAGCCCCCCTGCACTGCTGATAAAATATCAATCACATCATTTTCTTTTATTATCTTTTTGTTGTAATTACTGCGGGGGATAAACTCACCGTTCACTGCAACAGCTACTTTTTCACAAACATAATTAAGTTCGGCAAGTAACTCAGCAATAGACTGCTCATTTATTGTTTTAGTCTCACCATTAATAATTACTCTCATTTTTTTTACCTCATAATTTCAGGCCATCGTGCCTTATCTAAATTAAATAAAGATAACACTTGCGCCACTACCGCAGGGCTTAACAAGTAACCGTGGCGAAATAACCCATTAATTCGAACAACGTTAGCTTCGCAAAAAATACCGGGTAAATTATCTTTTAATGCTGGACGACAACGAGCCCACTGCCCAATAATATTTGCCTCAGAAAAACCGGTATGCACCGAATACAACGCCGATAATAATTCTAAACTTGAGCGCACGGTTATGGGTGCTTCACTGGCACTTTCTATTTGCGTGGCACCAATAACATAATGCTGATTGGTTTTTGGTGAGATATATAATTTATAGCGTGGATGAATTAAACGTACGGGCCGTGAAATAGTCACCTCTGGTGCGTGGACTTTGATAACCTCACCTCGAACACCACGTAATTCGGCAATTGCTTGCCGACCTCCAAAACCCCGGCAATCTAATACTTTATCAAAGCTTGAAAATTGCTCGCCGGTTATTTCATCAATAAAGCATTGAGTTTGCCAAACAACTGATAATTGTTTTAATCGAATAGCTAGTGCCTGTAACAATAAACTATTATCTAAACAGCCTTCATCTTTTAAAAAGTAACCTTGGCTAAAATTCTCAGCCAACTCTGGCTCATAGCTTTTAAGTTCATCTTGCTGTAAATTTTTAACGCTACCCTCAGACAAAAAATGTTGTTGCGCTAAGTGAGATACAAACTGCTGATAGCCACCCATATCTTGACGGTGTGCTACCACCAATGAACCCTGCAACCGCAAATCAATATCCACACCAGTTGTTTCTAATAATTTTTTTTGCCAAGCACTCCAGTAAGAAAAACCCAATAAGCCTTTTTCATATACTACTGGCTCTGCATCTAATACTTCTGAGATAGGCGCCAACATTGCCGCTGCAACCACAGCGGCACTTTGTTCTGCCAAGCCGGTATCTTTATCAAAAAGCGTAATCGTAAAACCGGCTTCTGCTAACTGCCACGCTAGCAGCCTACCGGTTAAACCTGCACCAACAATCGCAACATTCATTGTTATGCCTTATGATAAATTTCTGAGCCCTTCACCTTAAATTCTTCAGATTTTTTCTGCATTTCTTTTTCTATCTCACCGGTTGAGAGATCTAAAATTTTAATGGTGTCCCCATAACTTTCGTAACCTTGCTCTTTGGCATAATCACGAACGTCTTGGCTGATTTTCATTGAACAAAACTTAGGGCCACACATCGAACAAAAATGCGCTACTTTGCCTGACTCTTTGGGTAGGGTTTCATCGTGATAACTTCTGGCGGTATCTGGATCTAAACCTAAATTAAATTGGTCCTCCCAGCGAAATTCAAAACGGGCTTTCGATAACGCATTATCACGCAACTGTGCACCGGGGTGGCCTTTAGCTAAATCTGCCGCATGGGCGGCAATTTTATACGTGATGATGCCTTCTTTTACATCGTCTTTATTGGGTAAACCCAAATGCTCTTTAGGCGTTACATAACACAACATCGCGCAGCCGTACCAACCAATCATCGCTGCACCTATACCAGAGGTAATATGGTCGTAACCGGGGGCGATATCCGTTGTTAATGGCCCAAGAGTATAAAATGGTGCTTCATGACACGCTTCAAGTTGCTTATCCATATTTTCTTTAATCATATGCATAGGCACGTGACCGGGGCCTTCAATAAAACATTGCACATTATGCTTCCATGCTATTTTAGTCAGCTCCCCTAAGGTTTCTAATTCAGCAAATTGTGCTTCATCATTGGCATCAGCAATAGAACCCGGACGTAAGCCATCACCCAAACTAAACGTGACATCGTAGGCTTTCATAATTTGGCAAATATCTTCAAAGTGCGTATATAAAAAACTTTCTTTGTGATGCGCTAAACACCACTTCGCCATAATAGAACCACCACGACTCACAATACCTGTCATACGTTTTGCGGTAAGTGGCACATAGCGTAATAACACCCCAGCATGAATGGTAAAATAATCCACACCTTGTTCTGCTTGCTCAATTAATGTGTCACGGAAAATTTCCCAGGTTAAATCCTCTGCCACACCATTTACTTTTTCTAGTGCTTGGTAAATAGGTACCGTGCCTACGGGTACTGGAGAATTTCGTACAATCCACTCACGGGTTTCATGAATGTTTTTACCAGTGGATAAATCCATCATGGTGTCGGCGCCCCAACGAATACCCCATGTAAGCTTGGCGACTTCTTCTTCAATAGAACTACCCAAAGCCGAGTTACCAATATTGCCGTTAATTTTCACTAAAAAATTACGCCCAATAATCATGGGCTCCACTTCTGGGTGATTAATATTGGCAGGGATAACCGCACGACCTCGGGCTACTTCAGAACGAACAAACTCAGGGGTAATTTGTTCAGGAATAGACGCACCAAAACTCTCGCCCTGATGTTGTAATCCTAAAATGCCTTGTTGTTTTGCCTGTGCCCGCGCCATGTTTTCACGGATAGCGATGTATTCCATCTCCGGAGTAATAATCCCTTGGCGGGCATAATGTAATTGGCTAACGTTTTTACCCGCTATGGCACGACGTGGTTTGCGTAAAAGTTCAAAGCGTAAATGCGCTGTTTCTGGATCGTTTAAACGCTGTTGGGTAAAAATGGAGCTTTCACTATTTAAAATCTCCGTATCACCACGCTCTTCAATCCATGCATCACGAACTGTGGGCAAGCCTTTACGCACATCAACCGCCACATTAGGATCGCTATAAACCCCAGAGGTATCGTAAACACGAACCGGAGGGTTTTGCTCAACGGCGGGTTTATCCGGGCTGCTACCCTCGATAGGTGTAGGGGTTAACGTAATTTCACGCATCGGCACCTGAATATCAGGCCGGCTACCTTCTACATAGATTTTTTTAGAATTAGGGAACGGTTGTACCGAGGCTTTATCTACCGTTGCTGTTTGACGAAGTTGCTCTTGCTTACCCATAACACACCTCT
>CBDUPS010000001.1:0-22703 GCA_965369155.1 uncultured Spongiibacteraceae bacterium | reverse complement strand
ATTGATAGTTTGATAAAAAACTACCATGGCTATACACCCCCTTTTCCCCTAGCCCATCACCATGATCACCGGTAACGATTACTATAGTATTTTCTAAAGCACCTTTATTTTCTAATGCTAAAAACATCTCTTTTAAGTATCTATCCAACTGGTAGACACCATTTTTATAGTTATTTCTCACTTCATTTTCTGGATACATCCCAAAAACATAGTTTAATGGATTAGGATCTTGCAAGGCTGGGGTGAATACCGCTTTATGCTTAACACCAATTAAATGGGTAGACATTAAATGTACATAAGCAAAAAATGGCTCACCCCTATCGGTAATAGTTTCATTAAACTGCGCCACTGTTACAGCATCATCAACCCAAATAGTTCCCTTTGGTTTATTCGTATAGGTTTCATCAATGTTAGTCCCATACAATGCTTTTAATCCGCTAATCCAATCGTCATGAATACCTGAAAGATAAAATTTTATATGGTATCCATACTGTTTAAGTACCTCATAAATCTTAAGGCTTTTTACGGTTAGGTCTCCGTAACGCTTAGAAGAAAGAAGCCCTAGAATACCGCAAGTGGAGCTAGGACAAGGACTAAATGAATTATCAAAAAAGACCATTTCCCCTTTAGATACCATCTCGCTTACAAATGGGCTTTGCTTTTTTCCAGGGCCTATCATGTCATAACGAAGTGCATCAGAAACGATAATCACAACATTTTTTTTATTCGCATTATTGTTATCAGAAGAGCTAACAAAATAATCAGACGACTCTTGGCCATCTACAATCATTTTATTTTTTCTGTAATCCGTCATAAAGACGGACTTATTACTTTGCAGCAGATTAGAAAAAGGTTCGCCTCTCCATATATTAAAAACTGAATTATCATAAGAGAACGTGAATGTGGCTACAACGATAGCCAACCAACACAAAGAAATAGCCATCACTTTTCTATTAAGCTTAGTGTGAGAAAAAAGCCTAGTTAGCCATAATGACAAAACCAAAAGTATTACTAAAAAAACAATAAGCGCAATGTAACTAACATACCAATAATTATTATCCGTGGTAAAAAAGCTCCCTGCATTATTGTAAACTAAGAGCAACACATCTTTATCAACCATTAAACGGTTTAACTTAAGCAAAGCCACATTAGCAACATATAATAAAAACTGCATACAGAGGATAAGTGCGAAAACAACCGCTATAATCCATCGCGCTCTAGCTAAGCTGATAAAAAAAATAAGGCCCGCCGCCACACCACTAACAATGAATAGGTGCAAGAAAAAAGTAATGACAGCTAGCTCAAAAGAAACAGATAAAAGAGTAACGCCTATTAAAGAAAACAACATATATATAAAAATAGACTTAAATAAATTCATCTTTTATCGCTTAAAATTAAGTATAAAGTTTGTATGCCACCAATTGCTAGAACACATGAATGGTGTCTAGTTATGCTATAAAATAACCATTAGAAAAATTAATACTCACGAGTCAGGATAGACCTACAAAGCAAAATCTAACACAGGGCTACTCTTTAGCCACACTCTGCAAAGCCTTCTGCAAATATTGATTACCTTGGCCAGAATCACCTAAACGATTTAATAGCCGCCCTAACTCTGTGTATGTTTCAACACGGTTCTCAGCCGCTAAACTACTTTCAAAGTAATCACGAGCTTTACCCCAAAGCTCATTGGCCATGGCAAGTCGGCCTAAGGTAAGTAATAAAACACTATTGTTTTCATTATTCTTTAACCAACCTTCAGCATTTTTTAATTGCTTTTCGATATGGCTGCTATGAATACGCCCATACAAGTGTAAAAGCGCTTCATCCCAATGTTTTTTAAGGGCTGTTTTTACCACCTTTTCGGCTTCATCTTCAGCACCGGCTTGATGCAGTGCCTCCGCATATAAAGCTACCAATTTAGGTTGTTGCCGGCTTTTTTTAGGTAAGCCAATCCATACTTGGGATAAGGCTTGTACAACAGATGTTTGCTCTTGTACTTTACCTTCCATCACTTTAGTAAATAAATGCCGACAGATATCTTCTTCTAAATCTAATAATGATTCGCCCTGTAATACTTTTTCTTTGTGCAATACCCCTAGCATGTCCCACAGGCTTTGCCATTCATTTAATTGTCGGCAAACTCTAACCAAAGCCCTTAGTACCAAAGAATTACGCGGGTTATCTTGTTGCAGGCGGCGCAATGTACTTAAGCAAGCATCGTATTGGTGGCTTTCATATTGTAGTTCCGCTTGTGTAATACCTACCGCTAATGATTTCTCATGGGTAATTGAGGAGACCCGCAAAATATTTAATGCTTCTTCGGTTTGATTAGAGGCACTGTAAGCACGAGCGGCGAGCAAACGTGGCATTAATGCTTTTTCAGTATCTAAATTATTGCTACTTTTTTTAAGTAACTTGGCTGCCTTTTGCCAGTCCCCAGAAAGATATGCCTCTAACCCTTGTAACAATTGGTTGCGACCTTTTTTATCTGATCGACCACCAGCCCATAAAGAAAAGCGTTTTTGCCCCTGCCAAATAAATGCGGTTATTAATAGCACCAATAAAATAACGCCAATAACTGCAAACATTAAAACAAAAGCCACCCATACAGAGCTTTCTAACACCCAACTTTTCCACGCAATCATCACATAGCCTGGATCCGCTTTGATATAAGTTGCCGCTAAAACACCGCCAGCTAAAATTATTATTAATAAAAGTAAGCCAAGGATTTTTTTCATTGGCTTGCCCCATTTTTAACAGGCTTTTTATTAACGTCCGGTGCGGTATTTTTTTTCTGTTGGTTGTCATTGCTATAAAACCGATTCGCAGTTTTTTGTCGCATGGCTTTATATTGCTCTAAGGCCATTTGTGAGGCACTGACATCAATCACTTTTTGATCAATCGTTTCTTTGCTTAAATCATCAAGAATACTTAGTGTATTTTTTACCGCTTGAGCATCATTATCAAAATACTGCGCGATCCATTGATGAGCCTGTTGTAGGCTTTGTTTATAGACTTCAGGCTCATGACTTAACAAGGCCATTTGTCCTTGTCGAATCGACAGCATTAAATTCTGATGGAGAAAAAAATCATCTTTAGGGGCTAGTAATGGCTGTGCTGGGTCTTCGGTATTTCTAATACGAATGTACTGACCAATTAATGCCTCTACATGCTGAGCCCAAGAGGCATTTTCTTCTAGCTGTTTTTTCTCTCCTGTAAACTGTAACTTTTCTTGATTAATAATAGGCAACTGTTCTACTTGCTGAAGCAGACTATTGAGCCGCACAAAAATACCATCAACATCAACGGTGGCTAAACTACCGAGCTTTTGTAAGTCTTGCGCTAGGGCATCTCTTACTGGCTTAACACTTCTATCGTTAAGACCCAATAAAACCCGATCAACTTGTTGTAATAATTGTTCTGCAATGGCTTTGTCTTTGCCCACTAATAACTGTTCGTTTGCTAAAGACAAAAGATAAGAGGCTTCCTCTAACTTCCAATCATCACTATTACTACTGCGCCATTTTTCTAGCATGGCTTGCTGGGCTTGTAATTGCTCTTGTAATTGTTGCTGTTGTTTTTGATAGCCTGTTTGTTGCTTTGTTAATAAGCTAATGTCTGTTTTTATATCGCGGCTATCTTCTCGTTGGTGAACAGCACTTTTTTCTTGATCCGAAATTTGTTGATTTAATGTATCTAGTTGGCTGCGACTATCTTGCCAAACGTACCACAGCAAGACTAAAGTGACGAATGCCAATAACACTGCCAATAAAGAGAAAAATCCCCCTCCAGATTTTTTAGTCTTATCACGACCTAAAACCTCATTAACGGCACTCTCATCTTTATCAACCACTTTTTTACTAACCGGTTTTGTTTCTACCGGCTTTGCTGTTACTGGGTCTTGTTGCTCTGCTGCTTTTTTATCGCTCACTGGGAACTCCCGTTATTTTTATCACGCCACCGATTTAATGCATCAACCATTGCATCCGTCGTGGCATTGGCTGCAGTAATAATTACTTCAAAGCCTTGTTGCCTTGCAATTCTGGCAACACGTACCCCGGGGACAACCACCGGTAATTTATTTATTTTAGACAATATCCCAGCCTGTTGCGCCAATACAATATAATTTTGTAGTGTTTCGCCACTGGCCACAATAACCACATCAATTTTATTATCCTGATATAAGCAAGCCAGCGCGGCGGCGTTGTTAGGGCAACAACGGCGGTATAGCTCCATCATCACTACATCAGCACCAGCCTGTTGCAGAGATTCTGCCAGAAAATTTCGCCCACCTACACCACGAATAATTATAATTCGCTGACCGGCAACTTCTTGTAATGAAGGTAGCTTTAATATGGCTTCACTGTCCATACCCACCGTAGGGGCTGCAATATTTTTTTGCCCCGAAAAGCGCTCTAACTCTTTGGCTAAAACATCGGCTGTGGCAGTACCTACCGCTAACCACTGAATATGGCTAGGTAACTCTTGATAATAGCATTTTATTAACGCAAACCCGTGAGCTACGGCATTGGTGCTAACAAAAATAACTTGGTCGACACGACTGAGTTCTCGAATATCAATCTGTGCTTTTCGATAAGCCTCATCTGTATCACTTAAAGACTCTATGGCTAAAAAAGGTAAGCTAATGGGCAGCCATTGATGGCGGCTAAGTAATAAAGAAAGGGGCTCTGATTGTTTTTCAGGGCGCGTTACTAAAACCTGATTACCCATTACCTCGGTGTATGCCCATAGATTTCACTTAAGATATCTCCTGCCCCCAACCCTAGCAGCTGCTCTGCGATATCAATACCAAGGGCTTTCGACTCCCCCTGTGGTCTTTCTGCGGTGACCTTTAATAAGGTTTTACCATCAACCGAACCTACTCGACCTTCCATGTAAATAATGCCTTCCCGAAGAGTGGCAAAACCGGCAATCGGTACCTGACAGCCCCCTTCTAAGCGTTTATTCATAGCTCGCTCTGCCATAACGCAATCTGCTGTTTTTTCATGGTGTAGCGGCTTTAATAACTCTTTTACCCATTCATCATCACTGCGACATTCAATTCCTAAAGCCCCTTGCCCTACAGCTGGCAAGCTCAGCTCTTTAGATAAAGCCGACTTAATACGATCGAGCATTTCTAAACGAATTAACCCAGACATTGCCAAAATAATGGCATCGTATTCACCATTATCTAGCTTTTGTAACCGTGTATTCACATTGCCCCGTAAGTTACGAATTTGTAAATCGGGACGATAATAGGTGAGCTGGCATTGTCTTCTTAGGCTGGATGTTCCCACCACCGCCCCTTCGGGTAAGTCATCAATGGTTTCATATTGGTTAGAGACAAAGGCATCTCTTGGGTCTTCACGCAGACAAATGGTGGGCATCTCTAGGCCCTTAGGAAAATCCATCGGTACATCTTTCATGGAATGTACCGCAATATCGGCTCTTTTCTCTAACAGGGCTAACTCTAGCTCTTTAACAAACAGGCCTTTTCCGCCAATTTTAGCTAAAGGGGTATCGAGAATTTTATCCCCTTGGGTCTTTATACCAAGAATATTAACCGTTAATTGGGGGTTACGTTTCTCTAGTTCACTTTTAATAAAGTTTGCCTGCCATAACGCCAATGCGCTGTTTCTGGTAGCGATCGTAATAACATTTGAAGACATAAAAAAAACCTATACCAATAAAGACTAACTAAAGGTCGTATCATAGACTATTCGCTGTCGTAACTCACCCCAACAAAGGCTGTTTTATCCCTCAAGAGGTAATGCGGTTTGATGGATTACCTTGCGTAGCACAAAGCTGGAATGCACACCCGTAACCCCTGGGATTTTTGTTAAGCGCCCTAATAAAAATTGCTCGTAATGGCTCATGTCTTTAACCATTACTTTTAACATAAAGTCAGCGCTTTGCCCTGTCACAATATAGCACTCCAACACCTCAGGATACGTACTGACAATACGCTCAAACTCAGCAAAACGCTCAGGTGTATGCCGATCCATACTAATACTCAAGTACGCCGTTAAGGTAAGCCCTAGTTTGTTAGCATCTAGCAAGGCCACATAAGCACTAATTAACCCACTGTCCTCTAACTGTTTAACCCGTCGGGCGCAGGGTGTTGCTGATAACCCCACCGCCTCGGCTAATTCTTGATTGTTAATCCGTGCATTTTGCTGCAAAAGCGTAAGGATTTTTCTATCTATTCGATCAATAGCCATCAACAAATCCCATTAAGTTAAATAATAACACTAATTATAGTTATTTTTTTAGTTTAATCCACCAAACAAATAACGATTTATAGGCAACAACGCCGACTTTCACTAAGCATAATTATTTATACTGTTATCACAGCAAAGGCCCCACCGTTACGCTCAAAAAGCCGCTCGGTGTGATCCTTCAAAAGAGGTTAGGCCAAACACATTTACCACACACAACTGGCACTATTATGAACACATTTACCCACAGCAAATACCAAGCAAACCCTGTTCCTGTTATTAAAGACAGAACATGGCCTGATAATGTCATCACTAAAGCACCCCATTGGTGCAGTGTTGATTTGCGTGATGGCAATCAAGCCCTCATTAACCCAATGAATGCTCAGCAAAAACTTCGTTTATTTAATAAGCTTGTGGAGCTTGGTTTTAAATCCATTGAAGTGGGGTTTCCTGCCGCCTCTCAAACGGACTATGATTTTGTTCGCTATATTATTGAGCATAATAAGATACCAGAGGATGTCAGCATTCAGGTATTAACCCAAGCCCGAGACCACTTAATTGAGCAAAGCTTTGCCGCACTTAAAGGCGCCAAAAAAGCCATCATGCATGTGTATAACTCAACCTCAACCATTCAGCGTGAGCGGGTTTTTGCTATGGATAAAGCCGCGATAAAAGCTATTGCTGTAGCAGGGGCTATTAAGGTGCAAGAGGAGGCAAAAAAATATCCCGAAACACAGTGGCAGTTTCAGTACTCCCCTGAGAGCTTCTCGCAAACCGAAACTGATTATGCGGTTGAAGTGTGTAACCGTGTGATTGATATCTGGCAGGGGCAAAACCAGCCTACCATTATTAACTTACCAGCAACGGTTGAAGCTAATAGCCCCAATGCCTTTGCCGACCAAGTGGAATACTTTTGCCGCCATGTAAAAAATCGCGAGCGCATTATAGTGAGTTTACATACTCACAATGATAGAGGCTGTGCTATTGCTGCTGCTGAGTTAGGCTTATTGGCCGGCGCTGATCGCATTGAAGGCACCCTACTAGGTAATGGTGAGCGTACCGGCAATATGGATATTGTGACTATGGCAATGAATTTTTATAGCCAAGGTATCGACCCTGAATTAAATTTAAGGGATATGGATAGCATTGTTGAGACGGTAAAAGCCTGTACGCAATTACCGGTGCATCCAAGACACCCCTACGCTGGTGAATTAGTTTTTACTGCTTTTTCTGGCAGCCACCAAGATGCCATTAAAAAAAGTTTAGCCCGCCAACAAACAAACCAGCCGTGGCAGGTGGCCTATCTTCCTATTGACCCCAAAGATATTGGCAGAAGTTATGAAGCGGTGATTCGCATTAATAGTCAATCGGGCAAAGGTGGCGTGGCTTATATTCTTGAACAAGCACTTAACATGAGCATACCGCGATGGATGCAAATTGAATTTAGTCGCGTTGTGCAACGGGTCAGTGAGCAAACTGAAAAAGAAGTTAGCCCTGAAATGATTCAACAATTATTTTTTGACACCTATCAAAATAGCCAACAAGGATACACTCTTGCCGGCTATCAAATAGAGCGCTTACAAAAAAACAGCTATGTGAAATTAACGCTGCAAATTGATGATGAGCAAAATAAATCGACCCATCAATGGCAAGGAACCGGTGATGGTGCACTGTCGGTTATGAGTGAACTGTTACATAAACATACAGGGGCAACTCTTGCGATTACGGAATATAACGAGAGTAATAAAACCGCAGGCAATAATTCCGTTGCTCAATGTTTTGTTCAGGCTAATATTAATGGTGAACGTTTTGGAGGCTTTGGTGAGTCTGCCGATGTGGCAGAGGCAAGCTTAAAGGCTTTGCTTAGTGCTTACAGCCATTACCAGCAAAACAACAACAAGGTACAGGCCGCTTAATTAAATTATTTTTTATGCCCTAGGTTTTTACTAGGGCTTTTTTATTTTTAATACAAGCGTCTAACCGCTATGGATTATGTAACGTAACACTTAATAAAAGCTGCTCAATTTCTTCTATTCGTGTATCAATATTTGCCATACTAGCAAAAATAACAACATCATAATCCATGTCTTTAATGGCAAGAGAATAAGCACAAAACTCTAACTTATCCTTAAAAATAAAACAGTATCTTAAAAAAGAGACTCCCTTGGTTTTACCGAGCCATCTATCATCGTCTAATTCTTCTAATGTGCCATTTGACGGAAGTGCCGCCTCATCGAGTGCAGATTTTGCTAAATCATAAGCATTGGTATTACTTGCCGCAAAAGTGCTTCCATCAACAAATCCGACACCTGTATTATGCAGCAGTCTTAAATCTCTATTAGGAAATGTCTTGCTGCTACCTGAACGTAGTTTCGTCCAATCAGAGGAAGGGATCTGCAGAGAATATTTTTTTGTATGGCTAGATACTCGTTCATCTTTTATTACAGGCACAGGAGCATTACTGCTGTCTGATTGAATCATTTGCTTAACGCATTCATCTTGGCTATTTTTTAATAAGCATAAAGCGAGAGTAGCCTCATCACAGCCTAAAAGAAGCAACGGAAAAACTACTAATAGATATTTTATTTTCATAAAATTATGAACGCGTTATAAACGCTAAAGCCAAAGGTGAATGTATGATTTTTATACTATGCAGTAAAAAGAATAATGTGTTTTGTTATCTGTCAGGCAAGTTCTGCACCATTACTCACAACCCCATCAGGTACGGCTAAAACAACAGAGCCATCGGCTTGATGAAAGCCTGTAACCAAACACTCCGACATCATAGGGCCTATTTGCTTTGCGGGAAAATTAACTACAGCGATTACTTGCTTACCAAGCAAACTCTCTTTTGTATAAAGATCGGTAATTTGTGCACTCGATTTTTTAATCCCCAGTTCGCCACCAAAATCAATGTGTAATTTATAGGCAGGGTTTCTGGCTTCAGGAAAATCTTGAACGTCAATAATCGTTCCTACCCGTAGTGCAACTTTTTTAAAATCAGCCCAGCTAATATTGGTCATTTTCTTTTATTGATTTATATCCACTGAACTGATTTCATAATTGTACTAAGTGTAAAAGAGGTAAAAAACGCGAGCACTAAAGCGTCGCGTTACGATACTCACCGGTTTGGATATCACGCCACCATGATTCATTTTGTAAATACCAATCCAGCGTTATCCGAATTCCCTCAGGAAAATCAACGCTAGGCTTATAATTCAGTTCGTCCATGATTTTTTTAGCATCAATCGCATAACGCCAATCATGCCCTAACCGATCTTCAACATACGTAATTAAAGAGTCGGTTTTTTTACCTTGCGCCCCTGGTGCTTTAGGAAAACGCTCCGACAATGAAGCATCCTCAGCAAATTTTTCATCCATTAATTTGCACAGCAACATGACTATATCAATATTGGTCCACTCGTTATTGCCACCAATATTATACGTGTCGCCTAGCTTGCCATTTTTTAAAACTAAATCGATACCCTGACAATGATCATCAACAAATAACCAATCACGAATATTTTTACCATCACCATAAATCGGTAAACTTTTTCCATCTAAGATATGGGTAATACATAAGGGGATTAATTTTTCAGGGAAGTGGTACGGGCCATAGTTATTAGAACAATTACTGGTAGTAACCTTAAGGCCATAAGTATGATGATACGCTCTAACTAAATGATCAGAGGCCGCTTTAGATGCTGAGTAAGGTGAGTTAGGCTCATACAAATGCTCCTCAGTAAAAGCAGGCTCCGTAGGTGATAGCGAACCAAATACTTCGTCGGTAGAAACATGATGAAAACGATGATTCTCCACTCCCTGCTTTAACCACATTTCACGAGCCGCTTTTAATAAACTATGAGTACCCATAATGTTGGTTTCTAAAAAAGCATCGGGGCCGGTAATAGAGCGATCCACATGGCTTTCGGCGGCAAAATGCACGATGGTATCCGTGCCTTCTTCTTGCATGATTTTTTCAATCAATGCGGTATCAAGAATATCGCCCTTAACAAAACGAAACTGATCGTTGGTTGTTAACGATGAAATATTATGTAAGTTTCCCGCGTAAGTTAATGCATCAAAGGCAATAACGCGGTCATTGGGATATTTTTTTAACCAGTAATGCACAAAGTTAGCCCCAATAAAACCTGCTGCCCCTGTCACTAATAATGATGCCATTGTTAACGCTCCTGTCGTTTTATCTGTTGTAACATTTGTCGTAACCCATCTCGCCAATGTAGCGGTGTTATACCGGTTGCCTCCCATGCGGATTTTTTATTCATCACGCTATAGGTGGGCCTTGTGGCTGGGGTGGGATACTCGTCTGTGGTAATAGGATGAATCTCTACGGTAGACTGCAACAAGCCAATCTGCCGCGCTTCTTCATAAATAGCTACGGCAAAATCATACCAACTACACACTCCCGCATCACTCCAATGGTGAATACCGCTAGTGCCTTTATCCGCCATCGTCCACAATGCTTGGGCTAGTGTGCCTGTCCACGTGGGCGAGCCAACTTGATCGGCCACCACATTTAATACATCCCGCTCGCTCATTAAGCGCAGCATGGTTTTTACAAAATTGTTATTAAAACGAGAGTAAACCCAAGAGGTGCGTAAAATTAGAGGGTTTAATCCCTCAATGGCTTGAATTCGAGCCTCCCCATCCAACTTGCTTTCGCCGTAGGTATTTAACGGCTTTGTTTTATCCAAAGGCAGATAAGGACTCGACTTTAAGCCATCAAACACAAAGTCGGTTGATACATGTAGCAAGCGAGCGTTATGTTGCAATGCAGCTTTACCTAGATACTCAGGGCCTAAGCCGTTAACCGCATGGGCTAAAACTGATTCGTGTTCTGCTCTATCAACGGCTGTGTAAGCTGAGGCATTAATAATAATGCTGGGGTTTACTTTTTTTACCGCCGCTTGTACCGCTTCATTATTAGTAACATCTAATTCATTACGGCCAAATGCCGTTACCTGCACGTCGCTTGGGGCAGTTTGTAGTAATTCTTGCCCTAACTGGCCGGCAGCTCCTGTAATCATAATGTTCATTTAGATTCCTTTTTATCGTCATTCGTATTTTGCTAGTCTAGAGTTCATAGTTCGTACGAAGTAGAATGATAGAATAACATAATCCAGACACAAAATTGGTTGATCTTCTTTGTCTAATGCACTTAATTCCAAGCAGTTACGCAACCCTCGATACTGGCCTAGCTGGTGTTATATCGGGATACTGTGGCTTATAGCCCAGTTGCCTCTGCCCGTAAAGCTGGCTATTGGAAGATGCTTAGGTCTACTGCTTTATTATACGGCTAAAGAACGGCGCCTTATTTGCGAAACCAATATTGGCCTTTGTTTTCCCCACAAAAATCAAACAGAACAAAAAGCACTGGTTAAAGAGATTTTTATTGAAAATGGTATTGGCGCTATTGAAACCGCCTGGGCCTGGTGGTGTAACCCAAAGGATATTGCACATTTAGCGGATATTGAAGGTTTAGATATTTTACAAAAAAAACAAGCCGAAGGTCGGGGCGTTATTTTATTAGGCGCTCATTACAGCACGCTGGATATTGGTGGTTTGTTAGTAAGTACGTTTACCACCATTGATGTTATTTATCGCCGTCAAAAAAACCCCGTTATTCAGTACGCCATGCTAAATGGTAGAAAAAGACACTTTCCCTATGTTATTGAGCGCTCTGATACTCGACAAATCGTTCGCCGGTTAAAAGCCGGAGATACGGTATGGTATGCCGCGGATCAAGATTACGGCCTCAAACATTCGGTTTTTGCCCCATTCTTTGGTATTTCCGCGGCCTCCATTACTGGCACCAGCCGCTTTGCTCGCTTAAGTAAATCCCCTATTGTTCTTATTAGCCATCACCGCACTAAGGATAATCGGTATATTATTCGTTTCTCTGAGATAGAAAACTTTCCCAGCGGCGATGATGTTACTGACGCGACTATCATTAACAAAGCGCTCGAGGGGGCCATTAAACTTAACCCCGCTCAATACTTATGGTTACACCGGCGCTTTAAAACCCGCCCACAAGGCGAAGCCTCTCTTTACCCCAAAAGAAAAAGAAAAAAGCGCCGCAAACGTAACAGAGAAATTTATAGGGATAACCATGAGTAAAGTAACGGTGGTTATCCCCAGTTATAATCATGCTCACTATATTGGGCAGGCTATTGAGTCGGTCTTGCAACAGACCCACGAGGATATTGAGCTTATCGTTATTGATGATGGCTCAAGCGATAACAGTATTGCGGTTATTGAAGAAAAATTACAGGTAAGCAAAAAGCCCTTTACCCTTATTCAAAAAACCAACAAAGGCCTTATTGACTCATTACATTTAGGTCTTGAAAAAGCCCAAGGAGATTACTTTTGCCAATTAGCCTCAGATGATTTTTTAGCCAAAAATAGTATTGCTGAGCGAGTGCAGTTTTTGCAAAACAATCCAAACCACTCAGCGGTTTTTAGTAATGGCTATACGGTTATTGAAACAACGATTACAGAGGAACTTTTTTTCTCTGAGTCTCACCAAAAAATATTTACCATAGCAGACCCTATTCCACTTATGCTAAAAGGTAAGTTACCCGTATTTGCTACCGGCTTATTCCCCACCAATACCTTAAGAGTTGCCGGCGGTTTTGATAAAGATATTTTTCGTTTTTATGAAGACTTAGACACCCCCATACGACTCGCACTACAAGGCCCTCTTGGTTATATTAATCAGCCTTTATTTTTCAGAAGAGAGCATAGTAGTAATGTATCGCGTTTTACCAAGCATATACGCCACGAAAAAGTAAAATCCTATGAGAAACTTCTTACCACTCAAGGCATGCAACCTTATAAGCGCCTACTAATACAACGTATTATTAGAAGCCAAATAGCCCTCGGCCGCCATGTAAAACAAAAAACAACGCCCTCCCATGAAGAAAAAACCACATTAAAAAAAGCATGGAAATATGCTTGGCGCAATCCAAAGTTACTTATCATATTGCTACAAAGCATACGTAAAATGCATGAATAAACTTATTACACTTATTAACAACAAAGTATTTCCCCTAGGTGTTTTTATCTCACTTACGGCTTACTTGGTAATACCTGATAGCGGTAAAGCCCTCACTATTTTTTATGCCTTTACTTTAATCCCTGCGCTTATCTTATTTCCGCTTACCTTTACCCACTTACTCAAAGATCGCTATTTTTGGCCGTTAATACTTTTTTTATTGTACTTACCCCTGACGGTTTTTTGGAGCAACAATCCAAATGCAGAGGACTTAATCTCTGCGGTAAAGCTTAGCTTCTATATTGTTATTTTTGCTAATGCATTAAAACAAAGTTCACTATGGCTTAAAGACTATTACTCTTACCTAGGTTTTATTGCCGCAGCCTGCGCATTAACCGCAATGCTTTATTTTTATGGCTACTCAAGCAACCCTATTGATGAGCGACTAATTGCCTGGGGTGATATGCAAAACCCTCTGTGGGCGGGAACAATATTTTCTTTTTTTGCCGCTTATTTTTCACTGGCTCTATTAAGCAAACATATCAATCGATCTAACAGAACTCTTTTTATTTTTAGCCACATTAGCTTATGGATTCTTATTATTGCCGCGCTACTCACCCAAAGTAAGGGGCCAATTATCGCCCTAGTATTAAGTGTGCTATGCCTCTCCTTAATAATAAAATCAAAAAAAGGCGTTATATCTATACTTATTGCCTCTCTTATTGCGCTTTTATTTATTAGTATTAATTACGAGATATTAAGCAATATTTTAAACCGAGGGGCTTCTTTTAGAGTCACTATTTGGCAGGCCTCTATTGAGGCCATTATGCAAAACCCCATTATTGGCCATGGAATTAATCAATCGGTTGCTATTATTACCCCCGATGGCAATCTCTTTGTTTCCCCTCATAATCGTCTGCTGGCTGTGCTTTATCATGGAGGCTTAGTCGCTGGAGTGCTCTTTATATTAACTTTAGTGCCTTTATTTTTAAAACAGCCGCCAGACAAACCCCACTCGCAGTTTTTAGCCCTGCTACAAGGCTTAATTATATTTTTTATATTATGTAGCATGAGTGAGGGTCGCTTTTTAATAACCCGACCAAATTTTATTTGGTTAGAATTATGGCTGCCGTTATTCACTTATCTCAGTATTCTGTCTCATAATAGACACTCACCACAACTAGCAAAAAATTAACTATGCTTTTTTTATCTAATATCAGCAAAAAAGATTACCAACAACTTACCGAAAATAGTCATGTTATAGAAAAAGACTATTACGGCCCCAAAGTTATCTCGTTAAAAAATGGTCAACTATTAAAGTTATTTAGGGTTAGAAGACGGCTCTCTTTCTCTGCTATTTATTCAAGAGCACTTACTTTTTGCGAAAATGCAAAACGCTTACAGGGACTATCGATAGAAACCCTCACTACACAAAAAAAATTCTACATTCCCCACCTCAAACGCTCTGCGGTTGTGTATGACCCCTTACCCGGCATTAGCATTCGTGAGTATGCAGAAAAAAACAGTGTCTCAAAAGATGTGATTATTCGCCTAGCGGATTTTATTGCTCACCTGCATGCAAAGGGAATTTATTTTCGCTCCTTACATCCCGGCAACATCATTATCACACCAGACAATACCATGGGGTTAATTGATATTTATGACATGCACTTTGAAAAAGGCCCCTTATCAAAAGACAAACGCTTAAGAAACTTTCGCCATATTACCCGCTACCTTGATGAGTCACCTTTTTTACAAGGGGATAATGCTGATGTATTTTTAAACGCCTATTTATCTTTAGCGCCACAAAGCCAACAAAGCTATTTAAAACGAACAATAACCCCTTTATTTAAAACAGATAACACTAAAAAGAAAATTTTACAGCTGTGTTATAAGGCCAATGAGACGGTGGCTCAGTTTGATTTATTTGAAGAAGTTATTCGTGCCTTTGACCCAAATGAGTACGACATTACTTATGCCATTATGCTGGGTGAACCCAACAAAGAAATGCAACAACGCTTGCCTTGCCATGTTCATTATTTTGAATTTAGCAAAGAAGAGGTACGAGGTTTTGGTCTGCAAGCGATTATTCAAATAAAACGATTTATTCAACAAGAGGGTTTTGATACGGTTATTACCCATCGCTACAAACCCAGTTACTTTATGTCGATTGTCTCATTGTTTTATCAACCCAGAAGAGTCATCGCTGCATTTCATGGCTTAGACCAAATTAAACGACTCCCTCGACGGCTTTTAGCTCAAATAACTTTTAAGAAAAACTGGCGTATTGTTGGTGTTTCGGAGGCGGTGGCAAAAAATATTGAAAGTTGTGGCATTAATAAAAACCAAATAAAAGTTATTCGTAACGCAATTAATGTTGATGCCATGATAGAGCAACAACTCTCAAAAAATGAAGCAAGAACAGTGCTTGATATTGCCCCAGAAAAAATCGTTATTGGTAATATTGGTATTACTCGAGAAGTAAAAGCACAAAATATGTTAATTGATGGCTTTGCACCTCTAGCTAAGGAAAACCCTAATTTACATTTACTTATTGTTGGTGGTGGTCCACTAGAAGATGATCTTAGACAACAAGCGGAAAAACTCGGCATTGCTCAACAGGTCACTATTACCGGCTTACTGCCCAATGCTTATCGTTATGTCCGCGCTATGGATATTTTTATTATGAGCTCACGGTATGAAGGCTTCTCCATTACATTGCTTGAAGCTATGTCAGCAAAACTGCCTATTGTTGCCACCGCTGTAGGGGGTATGCCTGAAGTACTTGGTGAACGCGGCATTCTTATTCCTGCTTTAGACCCTGTACCCATCACACAGGCTTTAGATAAAATACTGTCTATGAGTCCTGAAGAGAAAAATGATTATAGTGAGCATCTACATGCAAGACTCAGGGAAAACTTTTCTATTGAGCGTTACCATCAAGAATACCGAAAACTACTTGATGATTAAACGCTATTTACTTTTTACAGTATTAGCCTTACCGACACATCGAAGATATTTGCTTAAATAACTCCAGCTTAGGGCTCTAAAAGGCACAATAAAAAACGCCTTATAAAAATAAGTGCGAGCTGATTGATATTGCTTGGCTTTATATAAACGCCTAAACAAAGATAAGCAACGATTTCCATAAAAGCGTTTTTTATACTTTAAAAAATCTCCAGATAAATACTGCGCATCAAATAAGTCATCTGCTAAAAGATCTATATTGGTTTTTTTTGCAAGACCTAAATTATTACGCAAGCTATCATCGTGCTTAAAAATATTAGCAAACGCAAAATCACAGCGATAACAGTTATCCATTGTTAATGCCTTAGCAAACACCGGCACATCTTCTATTTGCCTTAATTGCTCATTATATTTAACACGGGAGAAAAACGCCCTACGAAAAATACTCGCCCCATTAGAGACACTGGTTTTACCATCAATATAATCAACGAAACGTTGTACTTTATTTTTATGCAAGGTATCGGCCTCATGATACTTAGCCTTACCTTCTTTATTAACCACATAATGTCCACCAATTAAAAAGTCTGCATCAGGCTTGCTATCTAAGACGGCTAAAATGGCTGTTAATGACTTCTCTACCAACGCATCGTCAGCATCAAGAAATAAAATATATTCTCCACTAACATTAGCGATACCAGTGTTTCTTGCCGCCGATGGCCCTTGGTTTTCTTGCTCAAGATAAATAAAGTGATCGCCTTGAAAATTATCATTATTCAGGTAGGCCGCCATTGTCTCGGTCGTGTTATCCGTTGAACCGTCATTTACCACACAAACCTGAACACGCGCTTCATTTTGTTGCAATACCGAATCAATCGCTCGGGGTAAAAGGTGACCGTAGTTAAAGGCGGGGATAATAATACTTAATTTATAGGTGTTACTATTCATACTATTTTACCTTATGCCTTAGCTCAAACTTTTTCACCCAGCGGTTAATACCGTCACAATCAGAAAAAGAATGTATCTGCGCCATATACTGTTTTAAAAACAAGCTCTCTAATTCAGCTGCCAAACCAGACTCTCTAATCCCCACAATAAATCTTGCCACATCTCTTTGATAAAATTTAACCTTATTAGTTTTTTTACAGCCATCCCAATCAACAAAATATAAGGTGTTTTTTAACTGACAAAAAAGCACATTACCCCACTTCATATCTCCATGGGAAAAACCGGTATTATGTAAATCTGCCAGCATACAAGCCACACGACTAATCAGTGAATATTTTTTTATGATCTCTAGACCTGACTGCTCAAAAGCCCTTAAATCAACGCTATCAGAAACCCCCTCAGCAATATAAAAAGCACCATCTGCTTGCTCAATATAAACTAGGGGTTTAGGTAAATAAGAGAAATTTTTATAAACGGCTTGTGTATTACTAAATACGCGCCAAGCCCTAGAAAGCTTTGCATATCTTTTTACTCTGCCAATAAAACCTTTATCGCGATAAAACTTAACAAAAAATATTGTATGATTAATGGTTAATAAACGTGCCTCACTAAAGCGGTCTTGCTTAAGTAATAAACCCTTCTCAAAAGACTCACAAAAATCAATAGCACTTAAGCTATCTCTTTGCTCTACGGTTATCTTATTTGAGAAATGTTGCGTCATTCGCGCGTAGCCTTTGGTTCTGTGCTTGATAGTGGATCATGCTTTTTATCAATGCTACTATTAACCAAATCATCAGCGCTTTTATCTTGTAGCCGCTGTCCGACTCTTGCAAACACCTCTCTCATCAACTGTATCCCAGAAGATCTTGCTACACTGTTTTTCTCCACCGAGAAAAAAGGATATTTTTGTTGCCATGCATACCAAAGCCGCAGTCTATCGGTTTTAGTCATGTCACAGGGTTTAAACATAGTTATTTGCACACAGTTTTTATGTATTTTTTTATCGGGTATTTTTTTATAAACCTGATTTCTTTCATTATCAATCAGCGACAGCAAAAACATATTATTCTTAACAGTAACCAAAATATTATTGGGCCTTAAATCTCCATGTACGATACCCGCAGCATGCAGACTACCCACTAACTCGCCCACACTATGCAGTAACTGCCTCTTTAGTTTTAAGCGCGCCCCTGACGATTTACGAAAAAAACTAGCCAAATAGTCTCCAAAACCAATACCATCAAAAGCCTCTGATATCATAAATTCTTGATTATTAAAGCGCCCTGCACAAATAATTTCTGGCGTATTAAAGCCTGCAGCCACTAACACTTGTTGTTGCTTAATTGCTCGTTGGCAACGGCTACCTCTTACTGCAGACTTTACTCCCTCAAAAAAAGAACGAGGTATAAACTGTTTATAATAAACGGACGGGCTGGCTTCACGATAGGCCACCTTAGTGTTAACAGAGCTTTTAATCCACTCCCAACCATAGGGCAACTCACCATTAAGTAACTGCTGAATATCTTTTTGCCATATGTTTTTATCACCACAATAAAACTTCATTTTTCAGTCTCAAATAAAATGGTATCGGGCTTAGCAGAAAAATCCTTTTGGTATAAATTTAATGCTTTTCTATTAACCTCTAACCAAAACGATGTTTTGTTTGCTAAAACAGATCGTAACGAGGCATCTTCATAATACTTAATAAACCGGTAGCAATCTTTTTTATTTAATCCAATATCAAGTGCCGAATACCAAAGCCCAGCTAAATCTTTAATTAACCATCTAAGGGGGACTTTTTTTCGTATTTGTGCACGATGTAAGTCCATTAAAAAAAGTAGTGGTTTATGTTGCGTATTATTTCTCATTAAAAAATGACACAAATAAAAATCTCGGTGATTAATGCCATTGCTGTGCATTATTCGAGCAATTTCTGCAACGCGCTTTATCAGTGCGTGTTTCACTACAAAACTAGGCGGGCTAGCTTTCCAACTAGCGCAATAATCTTCTAGGCTTACGATATCAACCAACTCTTCTGTAATTAAAAAAGATAATTGCTTTGCCGGATTAATACCACGAACGCCAAAGCCTACTGCCGTTAATGTATCAATACCTAAGCTTGGTAATGCCTGAATAGCCTGCCACTCATTCGTAGCGCCAATAACAGGCAAGCGTAACTGAAGTAAATTTTTAATAATTTCTTGCCAGCCAACGCCTTCATGCAACTTTAAAAAATACCCTTTTTGGTTATATTCAAAACGCAATGTGCGACGGCCTTCTTTATCTCTAAATACCTCACCTTGCTGCTGCTGCGCCAACAAAAATGGTGTTTGCTGCCATTGGCTACCAAGCTCATCAGAGATAAATAATGGGTGTTTCACGATGTGCCCTCAATAATATTTGCCGCCTCTTCGTGTAATCTATAGATATCAGCGCTACTGGCAAACTGCTGACCTCTTTGTTGCCACAAAGTTAAGGGCTTTTGCAATACATTAACAATGGCTTTATCCATCATGTCTTGTTGATACGGCTCTTGAATAACATAACCCATCTCAGCCTCTGCAATATAAAACGAATAACCACAAGCCTGAGTTGCAATAACGGGCAACCCCGCCACCATCGCCTCTAACAAAACCGTTCCGGTATTTTCTTTATAGGCAGGATGTAACAACACATCAGAGCCCAATAAAAAGGCAGCAACATCATCACGGCCACCAAAAAATATAACCCGATCCTGTAAATGATGTTGTTCTATTTGTTTTAAATAAGGACTTTTATCGTCCTCCCCCACAACAAATAAATAACTTTTGTGTTTTATTTTAGAGGGAAGATTTGCCAAAGAATCAATACTGCGATCAAGACCTTTCGTTTTAAAGCCTGACCCTACCATCAAAAAAACGATATCACCATTATTGAGTTTATGTTGCACTCTAAAATCTTGGCGAATATCTTTAGCATTAGGTGGTGCAATTCTGTTTTTATTAATACCAGGGGGCAGCAAATAAAAACGATTATCCTCGGTGTTATAATTATTTTTATACACCTGCATTTCTTTAGGGGAAATCATAAGTAGCTGAGTTTTTTCTCCCCGAGCAAAAACTGATTTTTCTAACTGAGAAAATATACGGTAACGAGGCAGCATTTGAATTAATGCATTATGTTTTTCTTTCGTTTTTTCAGCAAAACACGAATCCGCCGCATAATAAAAATCTAAATTAGGTAATCGGTTAAAGCCGACTGTTTTATCTTGTGGGTTTTGCTTTAACCAAAGTGCTACTTTTTTAGCAAACGATTGTGCATTGGCATGATTGGATAAGCCCTTTGTTTGCATTTCAACAACTTTAATATTCTTCGATTTATCCCCTTGCCACTGACCGGCCAAAATAGTTATGTTATGACCACGCTCAACTAATATTTCTGCCATCCTTAGCATATCTTTTTGTAAGCCCCCGTAAGGAAAGTAGCGAAATAAAATAAAAGCGATATTCATATTTATTCCAATATTTTCTGCAAAGATTCCCAAACAACTGCAGCGGTTAACCCAGAAAATAGATTAACTAATTTCCCTGCATCGTCACTTTGAAAATCACTGGCTTTTAAATGGATTTGATTGTCACCATAGGCTCCAATAAGTTTTGGATCTGTTGAGCCATAAAGACTTATTGTTGGAATTGATAACGCCGCACTTAAATGACCCAAGCCTGTATCTACCGCCACCACCGCTGACGCCTCAACTAAAACCTCAGCCACCCCCTGCAAATTAAGTCGGGGCAGCACAATAATATTATCGTGTAACTCGGCAATACTTTCAGCCCGTTGTTTTTCTACTTCATTACCCCAGGGAATACGAACATGATAACCATGCTCCACCACTAGTAAGGCTAACTTTTTCCAATAAGTTTCAGGCCAATGTTTATCTGCCCGTGTAGTGCCATGCAAAAACATAATAAAAGGTTCATGTTCTGCCATGGTATGAAAACTATTAACATCTAATTGGTAGTGCCCAATACCCTCAGGTAATGGATAGTCGAGTGTTTTTGAAAAGAGTTGGCGGATTCTTTCAACAGCATGCTGATCTTTAGCCACTGATATTTTTTTATGATAAAAAAAACTGGCTATTTTTTCTTTAACACTTTGCTTGTCATAACCGACTCGTGTGCCGTATGCCAAGCGCGTTAATAATGAACTCTTTAATAACCCTTGGGCGTCAATAATATAATCATAGCGTCGCTCTTTTATAGATTGACGAAATGTTTTCCACTCAATCGACGACCATATTTTTATCGGTGTTTTTCGCCAACGACGAATAGCAACAGGAATAACGTTATCAACCGCAGGATGCCATTTTGGAATCTCAGCAAATGCTTCTTCTACCACCCAGTCAAAGGTAATGCTCTCAAGTGCATTAGCAGCATCGGTTAATGCTGGCAATGTATGCACGACATCCCCTAAGCTAGATGTTTTTATAATCAGTACCCGCAAACTTCTTCCCCTAAAAATTAACTGGCAATTGTTGTAATGCTTGTAAAACCGTAGCTGGTGTAATTTCCTTTAAACAATTGGTATGTCCCAAGGGACATTCGCGCTGAAAACAGGGCGCACAATCAAGATCACTTTTTATAATTTTGACATCTTTGGTTAACGGTGGTGTAAAGCCTGGAGAGGTAGATCCATAAATAGCCACTAACGGTTTGTTTAACGCCGCCGCAATATGCATTAAGCCCGAGTCATTACTAATAACCGCACTAGAAAAAGACAATAAATCAATGGCCTCGGCTAAGGTGGTTTCGCCGGCTAAATTAATACAGTGCTCTTGTCTTTTATCAGGCACACCCTGAATAATAGACTCTGTCACCAACTTGTCTTTTACTGAACCAAACAGCCACACCTGCCAACCCTGTGCAATAGCCTCTGCGGCAACTTTACAATAATATTCTGCCGGCCATTGTTTCGCCGGACCAAACTCCGCCCCTGGACACAACGCGAGCACCGGTTTTTGTTGAATGTTTTTTAAATGAAATTTTTCCAGCAGCGTTTCTCTTTGTTCAGAAAACGCTAATTCTGGATGGGGGATTTTTTTAGGTAGGCTACCATTGCTATCAGCCAAAGCCACAAAGCGATCAATCATTAATGGATATTGTTGCTTATTTAATTTGCGACTATCGTTTAATAAAATATAACGTGCTTCACCAAGCCAACCGGTACGTTGTTTTATTCCGGCAAAAAAAGGAATTAACGCCGACTTAAGTGAATTAGGCAAAACGATACTTTGGTTATAGTGTTGTTTTTTTAAACGGCGGGCTATCTGCCAGCGTGAACCTAATTGCAACTGCCCATGACCAACAGGCATTTCAATCGCCTCTCGTACCTCGGACATTCGTTCTAATAAAGGAAACGTCCATAACGGTGCTAAAACATCAATAACCACATGAGGGTTTTGTTGCTTTAAATACTTAAACAAACTTTGCGCCATCACCATATCACCCACCCAAGCAGGGCCGATGATTAAAATGCTGTGCGGATTAGTGTGAAAAGTCGCCTTCACTTTTTAAGCC